>JBIKUY010000069.1:0-7753 GCA_044347355.1 Prochlorococcaceae cyanobacterium
GTGAGCACCCCGCCGTACCACTGCTGGAAGGCGTCCAGGGTGGCGAACATCACAGTTTCCGTCTGGCCTCCACTGAGATGGAGGTGGACTGCGTAGCGCCGGGGGATGCGCGACATGGCTCCTGGCCAGGGCAGCCCTCAGGATGCCCCAGCGGACTGCGAGCCGGCCAGCGCCACGGTTGGGGCGCCAGATCGGCAGCCAGATAGAGAGGATGGCGGGGCCTGCCGCTGGCGGTGACGCCCAGACAAAGGCAGGGGCGCCGGCTCCCCTCGGCTGCCCACCCCCCCTGGAGCAGGCCCAGCACTGCCAAGTCCCGATCACCCCAGCCGCCCTGGTTGCCCCAGCCCAGCCACAGCGCCGCGCCCGGGTGGGACGCCAGCCGTCTGCGGATCCAGTCGTCGGTGTGGGCACCGACCGGGTCGGTGACCCGGCGCATGGCCGCCGGCGAGGGGCTGATGCGGGCAAACAGGTTGAGCACCTCGAGAGCGCCGTAGCCCCAGGCCCGAGCGAAGCCCTGCAGCCGCCTGAGGGTGGGGTCGTCGTGCTGCCGGTCGGCCCGAGAGGGATTCAGCCCCACGAACAGCAGCCGCTGCCGCTGCGGTGCCCACACCCGCTCGAGCCACCAGCGGTAGTGGCCGCAGGGGCTGAAGGCGGCATCCCCCCACACCGCACCACCCGGGGGAGCACCAGCCAGGGGACCCGTCGGGAGGGTGAGCATGGACGGCAGGTTGGCGCGGACCTCGTTCAAAGTGGATCTTGCGATGCCCTTGGCCTGGATTCTGGATCGGTTGCGTGAGAGCAAGCGTCCGAACAACCCCGGCCCCAGGCCACAGGCAGCGGAGCTATCTGTCTTTGGCGACTTCTCTTTGGCGACAGCGACAGCAACTACGGCCGCCTGGCAGCGCTCCGGCACCAGCAGGCTCCCCTTGCCGCTACTGCGGCGTCACCGCCCAAGACACGCCTAGCAACTTGCAGATCCTGTTGAGGCGACGCTTCAATCGGCCCATGCTCGGCAATCCACTCGCCGGCGGCTTTCGTTCGGCTCGCGAATCGCTCAGTTGCGCCCCATCTCCAGCGATCTCATGATCACCTGGGGAGCAGCCATCAACCTGCTGCGGGGATCCGCCTGGAATGCCAGCCCGAACAGGCATTGACCCACACCATCAGCAGACGTGGGCGAATGTGGAGGTAATCCTGCGCGTGCGGTGATTGGCGTGAACAGCTTTTCAACCGACTGGATCAGCTGAGCTCTGGCAGGCTGGCCCCCACCCAAAGAGCAGCTGCCCCGTGGCCCCCAGCGCAAAGCCCCTGCTGCTGCTGATCGACGGCCACTCGCTGGCCTTCCGCAGCTACTACGCCTTCACCAAGGGGGGCGATGGCGGTCTGAGCACCAAGGAGGGCATCCCCACCTCGGTGACCTACGGCTTCCTCAAGGCCCTGCTCGACAACTGCAAGGGGCTCCAGCCCAACGGCCTGGTGGTGGCCTTCGACACGGCCGAGCCCACCTTCCGCCACAAGGCAGATGAAGCCTACAAGGCCCACCGTGATGAGGCGCCCGAGGAGTTCTTCCAGGACCTCGCCAATCTGCAGCAGATCCTGCAGGAGGGGCTCGACATCCCCCTGGCGATGGCACCGGGCTACGAGGCCGACGACGTGCTCGGCACCCTGGCCAACCGGGCCGCCGGCGAGGGTTGGCGGGTGCGCATCCTCTCGGGCGACCGCGATCTGTTTCAGCTCGTGGACGACGGGCGCGACATCGCCGTGCTCTACATGGGCGGTGGCCCCTATGCCAAAAACAGTGGCCCCACCGAGATGCGACGCGAAGGGGTGATCGCCAAGCTCGGCGTGACACCCGAGGAGGTGGTGGACCTCAAGGCCCTCACCGGCGACAGCTCCGACAACATCCCCGGCGTGAAGGGCGTGGGCCCCAAAACCGCGATCAATTTGCTGTCCGCCTACGAGCATGTGGATGGCATCTACACGGCCCTCGATCAGCTAGAGCAGGCCGGCCCCAAGGCCAAGGACCCCAAAGGCGTACTCAAGGGCGCCCTGCTGGAGAAGCTGCGGGCTGATCGCGACAACGCCTACCGCTCGCGCATGCTCGCCGAAATCCTGGTGGACATCCCCCTGCCCCAGGAGCCGCGGCTGCAGCTGGGCCAGGTGAACAGCGAGGCACTGGCCGGCAGCCTGGAGGAGCTGGAGCTCTATTCGCTGGCCAAACAGGTAGCCAAGTTCGCCCAGCTGTTCTCAGCCACGCCGCCCCAACCCAGCGAGGGATCCGGCCCCGGCGGCGGCGCACCCGTCACAGCTGCCCCTGCCACAACCATCCCTGAGGGGCCTGGGGCTGCAGCCGACGCGGCCGCTGGAGCCTCCGCAAAGCTGCCCAGCCCGGAGGCTCCCACCCTGATCCCCCAGATCAGCCCCGAGCTGATCACGAGCACCGAGGCTCTCGAAGCCCTGGTGGCCCGGCTACTGGCAACCACAGATCCAACCTCTCCGATCGCCCTCGACACCGAGACCACCGCCCTTAACCCCTTCCGTGCCGAACTGGTGGGCATCGGCCTGGCCTGGGGCGAGGGGGCCCGCGATCTGGCCTACATCCCGATCGGCCACCACCCCCCAGCGGCGCCAGATCTGCTCAGCGAAGCGCCGCCGGCGCCAGTCCAACTACCACTGACTACCGTTCTGAGCACCCTGGCACCCTGGCTTGCCAGTGCCCAGCACCCCAAAACGCTGCAGAACGCCAAGTACGACCGGCTGATCCTGCTGCGTCATGGCCTGGCCCTGGAGGGGGTGGTGATGGACACACTCCTGGCCGACTACCTGCGCGATGCCAACGCCAAACATGGCCTTGAGGAGCTGGCTGAGCGCAACTTCGGCTTCCGACCCACCAGCTACGGCGAACTGGTAGCCAAGGGGGCCACGTTTGCGGCGGTGCCGATCGAAGCGGCGGCCCAGTACTGCGGCATGGACGTGCACCTCACCTGGCGGCTGACGCCCCTGCTACGCAGCCAGCTGGCAGATCTGGGCCCGAAGCTGCCATTGCTGCTGGAGCAGTTGGAGCTACCTCTGGAGCCGGTGCTGGCGGCCATGGAGGCCACCGGCATCCGCATCGACACCGCCTACCTAGGCGAGCTGAGCCAGGAACTGCGCGCCACCCTGGAGCGCCTGGATGGCGAAGCCAAAGAAGCCGCCGGCAGCGACTTCAACCTGGCCTCCCCCAAGCAGCTGGGCGAACTGCTGTTCGACAGCCTCGGCCTCGACCGCAAGAAGAGCCGCCGCACGAAAACGGGCTGGAGCACCGATGCGGCGGTGCTGGAAAAGCTCGAGGCCGACCACCCGGTGGTGGCGCTGGTGCTGGAGCACCGCACCCTCAGCAAGCTCAAGAGCACCTACGTGGATGCCCTACCGGCCCTGGTGGAGGCGGAAACGGGTCGGGTGCACACCGATTTCAACCAGGCGGTCACCGCCACCGGGCGCCTGAGCAGCAGCAACCCCAATCTGCAGAACATTCCGGTGCGCACGGAGTTTTCACGGCGCATCCGCAAGGCGTTCCTGCCCCAGGAGGACTGGGCGCTGATCAGCGCCGACTACTCCCAGATCGAGCTGCGCATCCTGGCCCACCTCTCCGGCGAAGAAGCCCTGGTGGAGGCCTACCGCAGCGGCGACGATGTGCACGCCCTCACGGCGCGGCTGCTGCTCGACAAAGAGAGCGTGACCGCGGATGAGCGCCGCCTGGGCAAGACGATCAATTTTGGCGTGGTGTACGGCATGGGCGCCCAGCGCTTCGCCAGGGAAACCGGCGTCAGCCAGGCCGAGGCCAAGGACTTCCTGAGCAAGTACAAGCAGCGCTACCCGAAGGTGTTCGCCTTCCTGGAGCTGCAGGAACGGCTGGCGTTGAGCCAGGGGTATGTGGAAACGATCCTGGGCCGCCGCCGCCCCTTTGCCTTCGACCCGGGTGGCCTCGGCCGACTTCTCGGCAAGGATCCGCTGGAGATCGACCTGGAGGTGGCCCGCCGCGCCGGCATGGAGGGCCAGCAGCTGCGCGCCGCGGCCAACGCGCCGATCCAGGGTTCCAGCGCCGACATCATCAAGCTGGCCATGGTGCAGCTGCACCGGCGTCTGGCGGCCAGCGGTCTGCCGGCGCGACTGTTGCTGCAGGTGCATGACGAACTGGTACTGGAAGCAGCCCCCGAGGCCCTCGATCAGGCGTTGGCCCTTACCCGCCGCACGATGGAGCACGCCGTGGAGCTGAGCGTGCCGCTGGTGGTGGAGACCGGCGTGGGCGCGAACTGGATGGACGCCAAGTAGGTACCGCGCAGGGCTCCCTTCAATGGATCCCATACACCAGCCGACCAATCCATTCGCGCAGGGCCCGGGTGCTGCCGTAGAGCCCACCGGCGGAGGGCAGGTAGCGCAGGGGGTCCCGCAGAGGCTGTCCCGCCCAGCTGCCCGTGGCCTGAAAGTCCACCGGAAACGGCACCACCCGTAGCCCCTGCTGCTCAAACAGTCGCTGGGCACGGGCCATATGGAAGGCTGATGTCACGAGCACCACAGCGCTGCCCCTGGGCAGCTTGGAGGCAATCTCCCGCGCTTCCTCCACTGTGTTGCGCACCCGGGCCGTGCTGCGCAGATCCGCGGAGGGCAGGCCGAGGGCAATCGCCTGCTGGCGCAGCACATCCCCCTCGGGAGCAAGCTCAGGCATGGTGGGCCACCAGCCACCGGTGAAGACCAGCAGCGGCCTCTGGCCACCAGCCCTCAAGTGGCGGTAGGCGTCGATGCCGGCGAAGAAGCGGTCGGCATCTCCCCACTCACTCACCTGGGCCGGGCCCGGCGCCGGCTGGCGTCCGCCCCCCAGCACCACCACCGCCGCCAACGGCGCCCTGACCCCATCAGCCCTGGCCCCCTCTGCGTTCGCCGACCCCAGCACCGCCGCCGCCGTCTGCCGGCGGTGGGGCCACTCCAGGCTGCGCCAGAGCCCCTCGGCCGTGAGGGGAGTGGCGAACAGCCAGAGGATCAGCAACGCAGCCCTGGCGGGCCAGCGCCTGGAGCGGCAGGTGCCGTAGAGGAGCAGCAGCATCGCCAGCCCCAGGGGCAACACCGTCAGGGGCAAAAGCTTGCTCAGCAGAAACATGGCGACAGATTGGGATGTGCAGGTCCGATGCCCCTTGCCAATCCTGGGCTCACCTGCCGCTTCAGTGGTGCCCACCGGGCCCGCTATGGCACGATCCAACCCAGCCGCCGGCCCCCGTGACTCTGCAGCTCAGCAACACCCTCACCAGGAGCGTGGAGCCTTTCCGGCCGCTCGAGCCGGGCAGGGTGAGCATCTACTGCTGCGGGGTCACGGTGTACGACCTCTGCCACCTGGGCCACGCCCGCAGCTACATCAACTGGGACGTGCTGCGCCGCTACCTGATCTGGAGCGGCTATGCCGTCACGTTCGTGCAGAACTACACCGACATCGACGACAAGATCCTCAATCGCGCCGCTGAGGAAGGCAGCTCGATGGAGGTGGTGAGCGAACGCAACATCGAAGCCTTCGTGGCCGACATGGCCCGGCTGAACATCCTGCCGGCCGACCGCATGCCGCGGGCCACCCAGAGCCTGGGGGCGATCCGCGCCCTGATCGAGCAGCTGGAGGCCAGGGGGGCGGCCTACTCCGCCGACGGTGACGTGTACTTCTCCGTGATGAAGCACGCCGGCTATGGCAAACTCTCCGGCCGCGACCTCCACGAGCAGCAGGACAACGCCGCCGGCCGCGTGGCCACGGCAGAGGAGGCCCGCAAGCAACACCCCTTCGACTTCGCCCTCTGGAAGGGAGCCAAGCCGGGTGAGCCCAGTTTTGCGTCGCCCTGGGGGCCCGGCCGGCCTGGCTGGCACATCGAATGCTCGGCCATGGTGCGCGAGGAGCTGGGCGACACGATCGACATCCACCTCGGCGGCGCCGATCTGGTGTTTCCCCACCATGAAAACGAGATCGCCCAGTCGGAGGCGGCCAGCGGCCAGGAGCTGGCCCGCTACTGGCTGCACAACGGCATGGTGAACGTGGGCGGCGAGAAGATGAGCAAGTCGCTCGGTAACTTCACCACCATCCGCGCCCTGCTCGATTCCGGCGTGTCGCCGATGACCCTGCGCCTGTTCGTGCTGCAGGCCCACTACCGCAAGCCGCTGGATTTCACCGCAGAAGCCCTTGATGCCGCCGCCACCGGCTGGAAGGGACTCAACTCCGCCCTGGCCCTGGCGGCAGGGGCTGGGGTGGGGTCGGGCCCCATCACGCCAGCCGCAATGGCCAGCGATCCAGGCAGGTTGTCGGCCGAGCTGGCCGCCGCCCGCCAGCGCTTCGTGGCGGCGATGGACGACGATCTCAACACCTCAGCGGCCCTGGCGGCGCTGTTCGACCTGGCCCGCCCCCTGCGGGGCCTGGCCAACCGCTGGGAGCGTGGCGATCAGGCGGCAGCTCAGGCGGCCAAGGCACCCGACCTGCTCGCCCAGGGCGCCCTACTGCAGGAACTAGCGGCAGTGCTGGGGCTTAGGGCCGAGCCGCAGGCTGCAACGACCCAGAGCCGGGCCGACGGGCCCAGCGACGCTGACATCGAGGCCTTAATCGGCCAGCGGCGGTCGGCAAAGGCCAACCGCGACTTCGCCACGGCTGACCAGATCCGCGACCGACTCAAGCAGCAGGGCATCGAGCTGGTCGACAAACCGGGCGGAATCACCCAGTGGCTAAGGAGCTGAGTCGCTCCAAGACAGCCGCCGCACACCGCCATCGCATGCCTCAGCCTTTCGGCCGCTGCTGATCGCGCATCATCCGCTCGATCCGGCGGATGCGGGCCAGGGTGAAGGTCCACACCTCCAGCTGGAAACTGCGCTCGCTGTTGCCTGCATCCACAGCGCTGCGACACTCCTGAACCAGGGCCTCCAAGTCGTCGCCCCGCTCAAAGGCCTCCCAGAGCTGGCGCTCCAGGCGGGCCCGTTCGATGAAATTCCAGCGCTGGAAGAAGCTCATGGCTGAATCCTCGCGCAATCAGCCCGCCCAGCTGCGCACGAGATCCGTGATCGACACCACCAGGCCCACGCCGATCGCCGGGGGGGAGATCCAGCGCAGCGCCCACAGCAGGGCCTGCACCTGCCGCGGATCGCTGCCGGCTTCGAGCAGATCAGCTCGGTAGCGCCCTGGCACATGCCAGCCCAGCAGCAGGGCCATCGCCAGGCCACCGGCCACCAGCAGCACGCCGCCGAACAGGGCGTCCATCCGCTCCAGCACCGCCACATTCAGGGCCGAGGGCAAGCCAATCACAGCGATCACCGCCACGCACAGCCACACGGCCTGGCGGCGACTCCAGCCCAGCTGGTCCATCAGCGAACTTGCAGGCACCTCCAGCAACGACACCGACGAGGTGATCGCTGCGATGTAGGCCAGCGCGAAGAACAGCACGGCCACCACCCGGCCCGCCCCCCCCCAGGGAAGCCAGGCCAGTGGGCAAGGCGATGAACAGGGCGCCTACCGTGCTGCCGCTCACCACCTCTCCCAGGCCGAAACTGGCCACCACGGGAAAGGTGACACAGCCGGCCATCAGGCCCACGGCCGTGTCCATGCTCACCACCGCCGCCGCCTCGCCGGGGATGCCGCTGCGGCGGTCGAGATAGGCGGCGTAGGCCAGGATGGCGCCGATGCCGGTGCCGATTGAGAAGAAGGCCTGGGTGAAGGCGTTGCGAATCGTGGCCAAATCCGTCAGTTTGCTGGCATCCCAGC
>JBIKUY010000102.1:0-6582 GCA_044347355.1 Prochlorococcaceae cyanobacterium
GTTCTATTTCTTGGCCTCTCGTTTCATTGTCCCACGGTGCGAGCTCATTGTGCAAATGCCCGGTGCTCCGGATAACGTCATTGCCTGTATGCGTATCAATGATCCCTTGAGTATTCACTATGCCGGAAAATCCCGTGCCATGAATGATATCGTTGCCGAGCGAGGTGTAAATGACTCCATAGTTGCTGATGCCTATGTGTCCAGAGGCTTCGATAGTGTCGTTCCCGGCGCCGGTGTTAATCATTGCATCAAAGTCTGGACGCTGATTTCCATTGAATAGTCCCGTGCGTCTGCCAATGGCGGAGATGATGTCATCGTGAGACCCCGTTAAGATAGCTCCTCGATTTGCAATTCCAAATCCGCTGTTTAGGGCATCATTTTGCATTGCTCCGATGCCAATGATTTTGTCACTACCGGTATCTGTTGAGATTCGTCCGCCGATGCCGTTGGCAAGACCATTGCCTACTCCTTCCGCATGGATTGTGTCGTTGCCAGTTCCGGTCTGGATCTCTCCCTGATTGCTGATGCCTGCAAAAGATGACTTAACGCTTGATATCAGGTCGTCTCCGGCTAGAGATAATACCAGCTCATAAAACTCGAGATACCATCCATTGCTCGAAATTGCGTTGTCGGATTGGTTTGTGAACACAAAGCTTTTGAGGTTGGCCATGGCTAGATATTCTGTCTATGTATGTATACTAGGCGCGCATCTGGACTGAGTGCTGCTGGGTGGGCTGGGGCAATAATTGTTAATGGTTAACATTTGCTTGCTACATCTTGAGCATTGATCTGCTGCATCGCGATGTCCACTCGTCCGGATGGAGCTGGCTCCGGTGCTTGTGGAGGCTGATGCCTGAGTGCTCAGCGGAGCGATTGTCGAGGCCGTCGGCGTCGGCTTGTGGTTGGCGGAACGCAGAATCCTTGGGTTGGCGGGAGCCGGTGCTTCAGGCCGATCCCGATTGGGCTGGCTCGCGGTGCTCGCCCCAGCAGGAGCCTTTCTTCTCACCAGAATTGGCTGAGATGCTAGCCATAGCAATGATGTTGGTCGGGTTGTCTGGTTGCTTTCAGTTCAATAATCTGACCTCGCTGACCTGGCCAATTGGACCGTTTCAGATTTGTTTGCCTGCGTCTGAACCCGATGGCTTGCGCTGAGACGTAAGGCTGGCAAGAGCGGCCTTAGGACTAGCTTTGATCTGTGCTAATATGAATCAAATACTTATTCTCCGGTAGTGGTATTATACTTGTTGACTGGTGTGATCAAGCCTGCCAGGATGCAGGTCAAGGCCAGCCTGCTGATGTTGAGATCGATCCTTCATCGGTCATCTCACGGTTTGGATGGCGCCACGGCGCGACCCCCGGCCATCGATGCCTGTTTTGGCGTTTTGGCCATAGGCTCTGGCCCCAGACAGCTGCATCCCTTGACCCACCCGTCCTCCCCTGGCGAGTTCTCCTCCCAGGATCCGTCGACCAACGACTCCTCCCAGCAGGGGCAGTACCTCTATGAGCCCCTGGAGCGCTTCGGTGAGGGTCTCACCACCCGCAGGCCCTGGAACACCACGGCCCTCGCCGGGGTGGAGCGACTGAACGGGCGGGTGGCGATGGTGGGGTTCGCCGCAGCCTTGGTGGGCGAATGGCTCACCGGTCACGGGCCTGCCGGCCAGCTGCTGGCGCTGCTGCGCTGGTACCTGGGCGCAACGTTGGGCTGAGAGCTGCCATCCTTTTGATGGTGGTTGGGCGAGGAATGCGTGACGTCCATTTCGCACCCACCGCTGGTACTGGTGCATGGCCTGCTGGACACGCCAGCGGTGTTCACGGCGCTCAAGCGGGAATTGGCGGGTCGCCGCCATCCCCTGCTGATCCCTGCCCTGCCCCTGCGCCTGGGCCGCACGCCCACCATGGAGGCGGCTGAGCTGCTGGGTGGTCACATCGAGGCGGCGTTCGGCCTCCACCAGCCGATCGACTTGCTGGGCTTTTCGATGGGCGGGGTGATTGGCCGCTGCTGGTTGCAGCTGCTGGGCGGACTGGGCCGCACCCGCCGCTTCTTCAGTGTGGGCAGTCCCCAGCAGGGCACGCTCACCGCCAGGCCTTGGCCGTCGCGGGTGTTCAGAGGCATCGCCGATTTGCGCAACGGCAGCGCGCTGCTGGAGCGGCTCAACGGCGACCTCGATGGCCTCCAGCGCATCGAGTGCCACAGCTTCTATTCCGCCCTTGATCTGGCGGTGCTGCCCGGTTGGCGGGCCGTGTTGCCGGTGGGGGCCCGCACCATGCTGCCGGTGCTCACCCATCCGCAACTGCTGCGCGATCGGGCCGCATTTGCTCCCTTGGCGCGGGAGTTGCTGCGGCCCTGAGCTGTTGCTGTCAGGGGCTTCTAGCGTTGTTTGATCCAGTGGAGCGCAGCCATTGATGGGTTGGCTCGAGATCTCCCTGCTGGTGCGTTGGTTGCTGGGCTGGGCCCTGGGGCTGCGCCTGCCGTTGCTGCCGCCGGGCCGCCCCGCCGGCGCCACCGCCTGCTCGGTGCTGATTCCGGCGCGCAATGAGGCGACCACCCTCCCCCACCTGCTCGCGGCCCTGGGCCGGCAAGAACTGCAGCCATTGGAGGTGATCGTGGTGGATGACCACTCCAGCGATGGCACTGCCGCCACCGCGCTTCAGGCCGCTGGGGAGCTGCCGATCCGGGTGATCCAGCCGCCGCCCTTGCCCGATGGCTGGTGCGGCAAGCCCTGGGCCCTGCACCATGGCGTGCGGGTTAGCCGGGGCGATCTGCTGGTGTTTCTCGATGCCGACACCGAGCCGGGGCCGGAGTTCCTGGAGCGGCTGCTGGCCCTGCACGAGCAGTGGGGCGGCCTGGTGTCGGTGCAGCCGTACCACCGCACGGAACGGCCCTATGAGCAGTTGTCAGTGCTGTTCAACCTGGTGGGGCTGCTGGCCGTGCCGCTCGGGCCGAACTGTGGCGTGGCCTTCGGACCGGCACTGGTGACCAGCCGCGCCGACTACGAGCGGGCGGGGGGGCATGCCGCCGTGGCGGGCAAGGTGGTGGAGGACTGGTTTCTGGCCCATTGCTATGAGCGGGCTGGCATGCCGGTGAGTGCCTTCATCGGCTATGGCCATCTCGCTTACCGCATGTACCCCGGCGGCCTGCGCGACATGGTGATCGGCTTCAACAAGAACTTCGCCACTGCGGCCGGTGAGGTGCGTTGGCCCTGGATGCTGGCGGTGCTGCTGTGGCTGTCAGGGCTGTTCTGGGCCGCCTGGTGCCTGCCGGCGGCGCTGCTGGGCTGGCCGCTGGTGGGTACCGCAGCGATCGGGCCCAATGCGGTGATCTACACCGCCTTTGCCCTTCAGCTACTGGTGCTCACCCGACGGATGGGACGCTTCAGCTGGGTCAACCTGGTGTTTCCCCTGCCGGTGCTCTTTTTCCTAGGGGTGTTTCTGATGGCGATCCTCAATCTGGAGCGGGGCCAGGTGCGCTGGAAGGGCCGCAGCTTCAGCACGCGCTGATCATGCTGGTGCTCAGCTCGGTGGGTTTTTGGCTGCCGCCGAGCTGGCTGCAGCCTGCACGCTCTTCCCCGCTGGCCCAGGCGGCGCTGCCCGGCCTCGGTATCCAGGTGTGGAAGCGCTGGATTCCCGATGCTGGCGGCGTGTTGCCCGGCGGAGTGCACAAGGCCAGCCTGGTGCGGCGCGATCCAGAGGCCCTGCGGCAACTGGTGATCGAGACTCGCCGGGCCGAGCTGGTGCATTGGGTGCTGTGGCCGGCTGGCCTGCTCACGGCCCTCTGGCTGCCGCACGCCGCCGTGCTGGTGAACCTGGTGTTCGCCACGCTGTTCAACCTGCCCTGTCTGCTGGTGCAGCGCCACAACCGCCGCAGGCTGCAGACCTGCCTCGAGCGGATGGCCGGCCCCTGACGGTGGCATCAGCCAAGCCATCAGGGCCCGAGGAACGTCGCCGCCAGCGTTAGCTCCGTGCCTAGCCCTGGATCGTCGGCATGGCGTGCCACCACCAGCCGATGACGGCCGGCCTCCAGCGCGAAGCCATCGCGCTCCTCGTCGAAGCAGGCCAGCCGGCGCAGGGGGATCTCCAGGCTGATCCGCCGCTGCTCGCCGGGCTCCAGCTCCAGCCGCTGGAAGGCCACCAGGGTGCGGGGTGGCCGCTCCATCCGTAGCCCCGGCGGCTCCACGTACACCTGCAGCACTTCGGCAGCCGCCATGCTGCCGGTGTTGCGCACGCTGACCGCCAACCGCACAGCTCCGTTCGACAGTTTTCCCTCCAGCAACTCGATGGCTAGGCCACAGGTCTCGAAGCTGCTGTAGGACAGCCCGAAGCCGAACGGATAGGCAGCCCGCTGCCCCTGGCGTTGCAACCGCCGGTAACCGTGCCAGAGGTCGTAGGTCACCACCGGCGCCCGGGGCTCAAACGGCGGCAGCTGGGCTGCCTCGGCGGGGATGGCAAAGGGCAGCCGGCCACCGGGCGACACCGCCCCCAGCAGCACCTCCGCCAGGGCATGCCCGCCCTGCTCCCCCGGGTACCAGAGCAGCAGCAGACCAGGCACCAGCTGATCCCATTCGCCGGTGAGGATGGCGCCGCCGCCCATCAGCACCACCACGGTGCGGGGGTTGGCGGCGGCCACGGCCCGGATCAGCGCCACCTGGCGGGGCGGCAGGCGTAAATCGGTGCGATCGCCGGCGGCGAAGTCGCCCCCCTGGCGGGCCGTGCCGTAGCGGGTGATCTTGGCGATCAGGCCGGTGAAGCGCCGCCAACGAGGCCGCAGCCTGGGCCAGAGGCGCGAGCCCAGCAGCCAGTCGGGCGGCGGGATCTGCGCCAGGATCGGGGCGATGTCGCCGGGGTGGATGTGCTCCCCCTCCAGGCGCCAGTCGAGGCCCACCACCAGCACCGCCACATCGCTGCGGGCCGCCAGGGCCGCCGCCGCCTGGATATTGCGGCCATCGGCATGGCCGATGGCCAGCTCGGGCCGGGCCGCCCGCAGGCCATCCAGGGGGGTCACCACCGCCCCCGCCGGCGGGCGGGTGTCGGAGGATCCCCGATCGCCCAGGTTGGCTGTTGCCGCCAGCGGACCGATCAGCGCCAGGGAGTCCAGCTCCCCCAGGGGCAGCACCGGCTGGCCCGATGCCAGGGGCGCGTTGCGCAGCAGCACGATCGACTGGCGCGCCGCCTCGCGGGCCAGGGCCAGGTGCTCCGGGCAGCGGCGCAGGGCCACTGGATCGGTGTCGGTCGGGGAGTCGGCCGAGGAGAGAGCCGGCAGCCGCAACTGCGCCCGCAGCAGCCGCAGCACCGCGTCGTCGATCCGCGCCTGGCTCACCTGGCCCGCCGCCAGGGCGTCCGCCAAGCAGCCCTGGAAGATCATCCGGAACGGCATCTCCAGGTCCTGTCCCGCCCGCAGGCCGGCCACCCCGTCGCGCAGGCCGAAGATGAAGTCGGTCACCACAAAGCCGGCAAAGCCCCAGCGCCGCTTGAGGATGTCCGTGAGCAGTCCGGGGTGTTCGCCGCACCAGATCCCGTTCACCCGGTTGTAGGCACTCATCACCGAGCCGGCGCCGGCCTCCACGCAGTCGCGGAAGTGGGGCAGGTAAAGCTCATGCAGCACCCGCGGGCTGGCCCGCACATCCACCAGGAAGCGGGAACTGTCGATCGAGTTGAGGGCGAAGTGCTTCACGCAGGCGATGGCGTGGCGCTCGATGCCGCGGCTGCAGGCCGCCCCCAGGGCGCCCACGTGCACGGGATCTTCGCCGTAGGTCTCCTGGGCCCGGCCCCAGCCGGGGTGGCGCAGCAGGTTGATGCACACCGCCGCCAGCCAGTTGGCGCCGAAGCTGCGGGCTTCCCGGGCGATCGCCGCGCCGATCCGTTCCTCCAGCTCCGGATTCCAGCTCGCTCCGCGAGCCATCGGCACCGGGAAGGTGGTGGCACCGCCTGCCAGCACCACCCCTCGCGGCCCATCCACAAAGTGCAGGCCCTCCAAACCCAGCCGGGGCAAGGCTCCAGTGGGCCAGGGGTGGCGGTGGGAGGCATCGCGCAGGGCGATGTCGGCCATGCCCGACCAGAAGGGCGTGTCGCCGCTCAGCAGCCCCAGCTTCTCCGTTGCAGTGAGCTGCTGGAGCAGGGCTTCGGCCTCGTCTGGGTCAGGGCGCTGGTGGGATCGCTGTTCCACTGTCCACGGCTGCTGCCGATGGTCCCTGGGGGGTGTCCATCCTCAGCTTGCCGCAGCAGCACTCGGCCGAGCTTGGATGGGGCGATCCGCAGCAGTTGGCCAGCACGGGATGGGTGAAAAACTGCTGCTCACGGCTCTGTTTTCCGCCCTGGCCGGCCTGCTTCTCGATCCGCAGCAGGCCCCCCTGATGCTGGAGCCGCTACGGCAGGCCCTGGCCTGGGCCGGTGGCCTTTGGCCTGCCCTGGGACAGCTGGATTTCGAACCCGTGCTCCTGGCCTTGCCTGATGGCTTGGCGATCGGACTGCTACTCCTGATCCCGGTGATCTGGCTCAAGCCCACGTGAGCGGCAACCGACGTCACCGTCAGCATTAACCCCAGGGATCGACGCGGACAAAGCCGGCTTGCGCGTCAGCCAAGAGATC
>JBIKUY010000070.1:0-7676 GCA_044347355.1 Prochlorococcaceae cyanobacterium
GGCGGCCGTAGACCCCGGCCGGCGGCGGCTCAGCGGTTCGTTCCTGGTGCCGCAGGAGCCAGCCCTGGCGCACCATGGCGGCCGCCGCCATCAGCCCCAGCAACCAACCCAGGGGCTGCAGGCCGCGCAGGCCGGCGGCCAGGGCCAGGCAGAGGGCCGTGCCGGCATAGCAGAGGGTCACCACCAGGGGTGCGCGGCGGCCGAGGCTGAGGGCGCTGCTGCGCACGCCGATGCGGCGGTCGTCGTTGCGGTCGGCCATGGCGTAGACCGTGTCGAAGCCGAAGGTCCAGAGCACCGTGGCCAGCCAGGTGAGCAGCAGGGGCCAGCCGCCGGCCAGATCGCCCGTGGCCGCCGCCCAGGGAATCAGCACGGCGAAACCCCAGCACAGGGCCAACACCAGCTGGGGGTAGCCGAACCAGCGCTTGGCCGAGGGGTAGAGCAGCACCAGCGGCAGGCAGGCCAGGGCCAGCAGGAGGCAGAGCCCCCGCTGGGCGGGGGGGAGCCCCAGCAGCACCACCGCTAGGGCGGCCAGCAGGCAGAGCAGCAGCAGGGCCAGGGCTTCCGGCACCCCAAGCCGACCGCTGGCCAGGGGCCGGCTGCTGGTGCGTTCCACTTTGGGGTCGATGCGCCGGTCCCAGAGGTCGTTGGCGATGCAGCCGGCAGCGCTCACCGCCAGGCCGCCCAGCACGATCCAGCCCACCAGGGCGAGGGGCGGAGGGGTCTGGGGCAGCAGCCACAGGCTCCAGCCGGCCGGAATCAGCAGGATGAGCCGGCCACTGGGCTTGTGCCAACGCACCAGTTCCAGCCAGGCGCGCCAGCGGGCCTGTTGCCCTGCCCTGCCTGCTGTGCCCTGCATCGCTGCATCCCGTTGCGGGCCAGGCTAGGGGGCGCCAGGGGTGGCAAAGTGGCGCCTCCAGGCTTCCTGCCGTTTCCATGGCCCAGGCCCCCACTCCCCTGCAGGCCGGCCGGCGGCGGGTGGCGGCCATCGACATCGGCACCAACTCGATCCATCTGCTGATCGCCGAGGTGGACGAGCAGCTGCGCAGTTTTTCCGTGCTGCTGGCGGAGAAGGCCACCACCCGGCTTGGGGAGCGCGACCCTGACAGCGGCGATCTCAGCGCCGAGGCCATGGAGCGGGCCTTCCGCACCCTGCGCCACGACTGCCAGTTGGCCGAGAGCCACGGCGTGGAGCAGGTCGTGACCGCCGCCACCAGCGCCGTGCGCGAGGCACCCAACGGGGGGCAGTTTCTCCAGACCCTCCAGGACCAGCTGGGCCTGGAGGTGGACCTGGTGAGCGGGCCCGAGGAGGCCCGCCTGATCTACCTGGGTGTGCTTTCCGGGATGGCCTTTGGCGAGCGCCCCCACGTCATCATCGACATCGGCGGCGGCTCCACCGAGCTGGTGCTGGCCGATGGCTCGGACGCCCGGGTCCTGACCAGCACCCGCATCGGCGCGGTGCGTCTGCAGCGGGAGTTCTGCCAGCACGACCCCCTGCCGCCCGAGCGCCGCGGCTTCCTGCAGGCCTACATCCAAGGGGCGATGGACCCGGCGGTGGCCGAGTTGAAAAAGGCTCTCCAGCCCGGTGAAACCCCCCAGCTGGTGGGCACCAGCGGCACGGCCATGGCCCTGGCCTCCCTGGCGGCGGCGGAGGATCCCACTCCTCCTCTCAAGCTGCAAGGCTACCGCCTCAGCAAGGAGCGAATCGACCAGCTGGTGGCTCGGCTGGTGGCGATGACCCCGGAGCAGCGCCGCGGGCTGACGGCGATCAACGAGCGCCGGGCCGAGATCATCGTGCCCGGGTCGCTGATCCTGCAGACCACCATGGCCATGCTCGGCGCCAGGGATCTGGTGGTGTGCGACCGGGCGCTGCGCGAGGGGCTGATCGTGGACTGGATGTTGCGTAACCAGCTGCTCGGCGATCGCTTCTCCTTCCAGAGCTCGATCCGCGAGCGCACGGTGCTCCACCTGGCCCGCAGTTTCGGCGTTGATCGAGACCGGGCCGACCGGGTGGCCGGCCATGCCCTCAGCCTTTACGACCAGACCCGGGGCCTGCTTCACCACGACGAGGGCGAGGGGCGCCAGCTGCTCTGGGCTGCCGCCCAGCTCCACACCTGTGGCAAGAGCATCAACATCTCTGCTTATCACAAGCACACCTGGTACCTGATCCGCCACGGCGAGCTGCTGGGCTACTCCCAAACTGAGCACGTGATGGTGGCGGCCATCGCCCGCTACCACCGCCGCAGCCTGCCCAAGAAGCGCCATGAGTCGTGGCAGCTGATCACCGGGCGCGATCAGCGCCGTTGCGTGGCTGGCATGGCGCTGCTGTTGCGCCTGGCCGCGGCCCTCGACCGTCGTCCCGCCGCAATGATCGACACGATCAAGGTGCGGCGGGTGCCAGCCTCTGAAGCGCAAGCCCTGCAGGTGGAGCTGGTGCCCCGCCAGCAGGATCCAGGCGAGGCTCCTCCGGATTTGAGCCTGGAGCGCTGGAGTCTCCGTTCCTGCGCTGAGGTGGTGCTGGAGGCCAGCGGTGTGGAGCTCAGGGTGCTGGAGCCGGTTCCGCTGCTGGGTCCAACTGGGGGCTGAAGCGATACCAGGTCACGGCCTCGATCGGGCCGAGGGGCCGGGGCTCGGCCGCACCGCTGGTGGCGGTGACCAGGTCTGGACGGCCGGCCAGCACCTGCAGTTCGCCACTCAGCGGGAAGCGCTTTTCGCCCTCAAGGGTGCCCCTGAAGAGCAACTCCCCGCCGGCGGCGCGCACTTCCAGCCAGCTCGGTTCGGCGCTGCGCAGCACCAGTTCCGACGGCGGTGCTGGGCCGGCGGCTGTTGGCTGGTTGGGGCCGGGCACCGCCTTGGGGCTGCTCGTCTGGGCCGGGCCGGGGGACAGGGGCTGGGGGGCCTCTCCGCTGCCGCTGAGGTTGTGCTGCACTGCCCAGACCAGGCCTGCGGCGGCCACCAGGGCAGCGCCCAGTCCGATCAAACGACGTAGCGGCTGCCGCGACGGGGTTGGATCCGCCTGCTCTGTCGGCCGCGGGGATGGGAATCCTGGCGTTACCGGCTTGGGCTGCAGATGCAGCTGCCGCTGGGGCGGGCGGGCTTGGAAGGCTTGATTGCCACGCAGGGCAGCGATGTCCTCATCAATGTTGAGCCCGAGGCTTGCCGCCACCCGCCGCGCCTGGGCCACGACAAACACGGCCTCAGGCAACTCTGCGCGGTTGCCCTCCTCCAGGGCCCGCAGCTGTTCGGTGCCCATGTGAAGCCGTTCGGCCTGGTCGTCGAGGCTGATGCCCTGCGCTTGGCGCGCCTGCGCCAAGCGCAGGCCGAGACGTTGCAGTTCCGGGATCAGCTCGGCATTCACGGGCAGGACTCAGGCAACGGGCACGACACGTGCTGTGTGCCGGCATTGTGCCTCTGTCCTGAGGGGGCCGCAGGAATTCCTGCACAACACAACAATCGTCCGGCTGTGTTTTGCTTCGATTGGGGACGTGATGTGGCGCAACCTGATCTTTTTGGCGAGATCAAGCTGCAGGGTTTACCCCTTCCTGCTTGGCAGATTGGGATTAAATTGAAGCATCGATTGAATGGGCGATACTGGATTCGAACCAGTGACCCCTTCCGTGTGAAGGAAGTGCGCTACCGCTGTGCTAATCGCCCGATTTTGTGAAAGCCAGGCTGGAACCTGAACTCACACCACCCCGCAACCTGACATCCCGGCATAGACCGGACAGGCGCGTTGTGCATCGAGCTTAAAACACGGACCACCGCCTTCCAGGCCCCGGCACCTGCAGTTTGTCCTGACCTGAGGCGTTGGTCCGGCCCTGGGGGGTGATCGGCGACCATGGGATCCATAGTCCTGTCGCTTCTCTGCCCAGCCCGTGAGCATCGCCCAGTTCCCCGCCGATGGTTCGCCACCCCCGCGGGGGGGCCAGCCACTCGATGGTCAGGCTGACGTGAGGGACGATCCCCTGGTAGACGTGCTGATCGTGGGGGGGGGCGTGTGCGGCACGGCGTTGCTGTTCGAGTTGGCCCGCTACACGGACCTGGGTCGCATTGTCCTGGTGGAGCGGTACGACCAGCTGGCCCAGGTGAACTCGCGCGCCACCAACAACAGCCAGACCATCCACTGCGGCGATATCGAGACCAACTACACGTTGGAGAAGGCAGTGGCGGTGAAGCGCACGGCGGAGATGATCGTGCACTACGCCGGGTTGCTGGAGCCTGAGCAGCGGCAGCGCTGTGTGTTCCGCACCCCGAAGATGGTGCTGGCGGTGGGCGAGCGGGAGTGCACCTTTCTGCGCGAACGCTTCGCCCGTTTCGCTCCCCACTTCCCAGCCATGGAGCTGCTGGAGAAGACGGAGATCGCCGAATGGGAGCCGGCTGTGGCCCTGATCGATGGTCAGTTGCGCCCGGAGCCCCTGCTGGCCATCGGCATCCGCAGCACGTACACCGCTGTGGATTACGAGGCGCTGACCCAGTCATTCGTGGATCAGGCCCGGGAGGCGATCGCCGCGAGCTCAGGCAGCGCCGATGGGCAGCGCCAGCTCGATCTGCAGCTAGGCACCACTGTGCAAGCGATCACGCCGGAGGGGGAGCTGTTTCGGGTGACCCTGGCTCCCACCCCCGGCTGCAGTTCTGGCTTGGCCGTCGATGGCACACCTGTGGCGCCGCGCCAGATCCTGGCTCGCCACGTGGTGGTGAATGCCGGAGCCCACAGCCTGCTGATGGCCCAGCGGATGGGGTTTGGCTTGGAGTACTCCTGCCTGCCGGTGGCCGGCAGCTTCTACTTCACCCCCGACCTGTTGAACGGCAAGGTGTACACGGTGCAGAACGACAAGCTGCCCTTCGCCGCCATTCATGGCGATCCCGACGTGCGCGCGTCCGGCAAGACCCGCTTTGGCCCCACAGCCCTGCTCTTGCCGCTACTGGAGCGCTACAAGCCCGCGTCGTTCTGGGAATTTCTGAAGGTGCTCCGGCTCGACTGGGCGGTGTTGGCGGTGTTCTGGCAGCTGCTACGCATCGCCGACATCCGCAACTACATCTTCAAGAACCTGCTGTTTGAGGTGCCCTTGCTGCGGCGGCGGCTGTTTCTGGCCGATGCTCGCAAGATTGTGCCTGGAATGCAGATTGAGGATCTCCGCTTCGCCGAGGGCTATGGCGGCGTTCGCCCCCAGCTGATCGACAAGGCCAATCGCAAGCTCATGCTTGGGGAGGCCAGCATCCCCGCTCTTCCAGGGCTGGTGTTCAATGTCACCCCATCACCAGGCGGCACCTGCTGCCTGGGAAATGCCGCCCGGGATCTGGAGGCCATTGTGGCTCGGTTGGGCTGTCGCTTCGATCGCCAGCGGCTGCAACACGAGCTGTATGGCGAGGGCCAGACCTCACCCGGTGTGATCGATTCAGCGGCTTAGGTGCGGCTTAGGTCGCTGGTGGACGCAGGGCTGGGATCATCCTCGGGTGCCCCGCCCCGGAACAGGTGTCTGTGGCTGGCTGAGTACAGCCTGGAGCGGGCCTGATCGGGGGGAGCCAAGGCAGGGCTCACCACATAGAGAGTGGTGCGGATCAGGGAGCGCTCTTGGCTCACTTGGGCCATCTCGCTGAGGGGCACCACCGTGAGCCACTGGTCGGGCCAGCTCACCCGATAGCCGATTGCCACTGGCGTGTCGGCGGGATAGTGGCGCAACAACTCGGTCTGCACCTCCTCCACATGCCGCGCCGATAGGTAGAGGCAGAGAGAGGCACGGAGGGCCGCGAGGCGCTCCAGCGATTCGCGTTCCGGTACGCCGGTGCGGCCACCGGTGCGGCTGAGCACGATGGTCTGTACCAGGCCCGGGATCGTGAGTTCGGCATTGAGGGCTGCGGCAGTGGCCTGGTAGGCGCTAATCCCTGGCACCACCTCCACGGTGATGTCGGCATCGGCCAGACGGCAGATCTGCTCGGCCAGGGCGCCATAGAGACAGGGGTCGCCATCGTGCAGGCGCACCACTCGCTTGCCGGAGGCTGCCCGCTTCTGGACAACCGCCAGTACCTCCTCCAGGGTGAGGCTGCTGGTGCGGATCCGCTCGCAGCCCTCGGGGGCCAGGGCGGCGATCTGGGGATTCACCAGCGAATCGGTGTACACCAGCACCTCGGCCTGCTCGATCGCCCGGGCAGCCCTGAGGGTGAGCAGGTCCGGGGCACCGGGTCCTGCCCCCACGATCCAAACGCGGGGGTGTTTCAACGGACGACTCCTGAGGGGTCGGGCAGGGTCCGGCGCCGGCCCAGCAGCCACCACAGGCCAACCGACCCCAGGGCGATCAGCAGGAGACTCACCAATTGGGCCATGCGCAAGCCGCCCTCACAGAACGGCGGTTCGGCGAAAAGGCAGAGGGGGTCGATGCGCAGCCCCTCGATCCACACCCTGCCGCTGCTGTAGGCCATGAGGTACACGCAGCTCAAGGATCCGGCTGGTAGGTGGATGCGGCCCCGGCTGGCCTGCCTGAAGAGCAGCAGCAGCAGCAGACAGACGCCCAGATTCCAAAGAGATTCGTAGAGGAAGGTGGGGTGGAAGTGGAGCTGGTCGATGAATTCAGGCGGCCGGTTCACGGCTGGAATCGTGAGCTTCCAAGGCAGATCGGTGGGTACGCCGAAGGCCTCGGAGTTGAAGAAATTGCCCCAGCGGCCGATGGCCTGACCGAGGGCCACCGCAGGCACCAGCACATCCAGCAGGGGCCAGAAGGCCTGGCGTCGCCAGCGGCAGTAGAGGATCGTGGTAAGCACACCGCCGATCAGAGCTCCGTGGATGGCGATGCCGCCGCGCCAGATCGCCAGCGCTTCCATCGGGTTGTCGGCGTACTGGCGCCATTCCAGGGCGACGTAGTAAATCCGCGCTCCCACCACGGCGCCGAGCACCAGCAGGGGCAGCAGATCGGCGATGAGGGCCGGCTCGATGCCCCGTGCCTTGCCGAGGCGAGTCGCTAGCGCTAGTCCGGCCAGCACCGCCAGGGCGATCAGCAGCCCATACCAGCGCAGAGCAAAGGGGCCCAACTGGAAGACCAGGGGCCCCGGGGAGGTGAAGGCGAACAGGGGAGTCAAATCGCTGGGATCGGGTGATCAGCCGGAAGGGCCACAGTTGGACCTGGATCAGACGATGCCTTCGGCGGCCTGCACTTTCTCCACCTGGCGCTTCTTGAGCACCAGCATGATCTGGGCCAGGGCGATGGCAGCGAAGAAGGCCAGCAGGCCGTAGATCCGCACGGGGTTCTGAAGAACGATTTCGGCATCGAGTTGGCCGAAGCCGCCCACGTTGGGATCGTTGGTGAGGGCGGCTCCGGCGGCGATGTTGTCCCCCACGGCCACAATCAGGCTCGGGCCGGCGGGAATGGTTTCGGTGGTGGTGCTGCCATCGTCGCCGGTAATTTCCACGACGGTGGAGCCACCGTCGCCGGTGGTGATTGCGGAAATGGTGCCGGCTGCGGGTGCGTTGAACACGGTGTTGTTGCTCTTCTCACCGGTGGGGTACACCTGGCCCCGGCCCCGGTTTCCCCCGACGTGCAGCTGGTACTTGCCGAAGTGGACGCTGCTGTCGGTGGCTGGATCGGGGGAGAGCAGCGGGAACACGAGCTCCTGGTGGTCATCACCCGGCAGCGGACCCACCAGCAGGATGTTGGGCTGGTCGTCGGAATACTGCGTGTAGTAAATCC
>JBIKUY010000071.1:0-7671 GCA_044347355.1 Prochlorococcaceae cyanobacterium
CCCAAAGAAAATCAACAAGAAACTATACGCTTGATTCTTGAAGAGATTGACCGCATGGCACGGATCGTTAGCGATCTTTCGCTTCTGGCTCGATCTGACAGGCCTGAATTCCTTCAACTAGCCTGCTTTTCACTCCGTTCATTCCTAGAAGATGTTTATCGGAAAACATGGTTACTAGCCCCGCGCGACTGGCAACTCGATTCCCCGGGCAACTTAGAAGACTCGATCGTCGTGGGCGATCCGCAACGGCTGACGCAATGCCTCATTAACCTGCTGGTTAACGCCAGTCAACACACGCAAGAACATGCTCGAATCACCCTTGGGGGCATTCTGACCAGTGATGGATGGGTGAAGCTATGGGTATCGGATCAAGGTAAAGGCATCCCGCCTGAGATGCACAGACGAATCTTTGAGCGCTTCCAGCGCGGCAAGCGCTTGGAGGCCGATGAACAGGGATCCGGACTAGGACTGGCCATCGTTGAGGCCGTTGCCCGTGCCCATGGCGGAAGGGTTGAGCTGGAGAGCAGGGTGGGCTGGGGTAGCACCTTTACCATTCACATCCCCCAACTGACGCCATTGAATCTTAACCTGGAGAACAGGAAGTCGATGCCCAAGAGATTCATGCACGGCAAAACCTGAAAAGACAGAGGTACTGATAAGAGACGTGATTAAGTTAATCATTGCAAGCTACATCAATCAACCGTGAAACAGATCCTGATCATCGAAGACGATCCTCGTATATCCTCGTTTCTCAGCAAAGGATTGCGAGCCGGTGGCTACGACGTCTCATGCCTGGCAGATGGCAATGAACTCATGGCCACAATCGAAAAGAGTCATCCTGATCTGATCCTCTTGGACCTCGGCTTGCCTGGACGAGATGGAATGGTCCTCCTGAGCGAATTAAGGGGGCAAGGAACGACAATACCCATCATTATCCTTTCCGCCAGAGATGATTTTGACGACCGTGTCAACGGGCTTGAGCAAGGCGCCAACGACTACATTGTTAAGCCGTTCCGCTTTGCAGAACTCCTTGCCAGGGTCAATGTACAGATGCGTGAGCAGCACTCCGCACGTCTGCGTGGGCCATCAGCGCTGGATGGCGTTTTACTGATCCCATCAGGTGCATGGCGGTGAGGGAGGGGCTGCCGTTGCGTTATCCCAACGGGAATTTTCAATTCTTGAGTTGCTGATGCGCAACCCCAACCAACCCCAAAGCCGTGAACTCATTCTTGAAACCGTATGGGGCTATAGCCACGACCCTGGATCCAACGTTGTGGATGTCTACATCCGTTACCTGCGTCGCAAAATCGGTGCAGACCGTATTCTTACGATCCGGGGGTTTGGCTATCAGCTCGTTGCACCCTGACAGCACCCCTGGCAGCAGCAAGGCGGCGTCTGCGCCCCCGTCTCCTGCTCCACCTCGTTGGCTGTTCTGGCACCGCCGGGATCTGCGCCTGGTCGACAACCTGGGCCTGGCTGCCGCCGCCCGCGCCACACCGGCGGTGACCGGAGTGTTTGTGATGGATCCAGCGATCCTCCAGGCCCATGCCCCGGAGGAGATCCCCGGGGATCTGCCAACGGTGGCCCCGGCTCGGCTGTGGTTTCTGCAGGAGAGCCTGAAAGAGCTGGCCGAGGCCTGGCGGGCGGCCGGCAGCCAGCTGCTGGTGCTGCAAGGGAATCCGGAGCAGGTGCTGCCCCGCGACGTGGAGCCCTATGGCCGCGAGCGCGACCGGCGGGTGGCACGGGCTCTGCAGGCCGACGGGCGCAAGGTGCTGGCCGGCTGGGACCAACTGCTGGTGGAACCCGAGGCGCTCAGCACCGGTGCCGGCGATCCCTACCGGGTGTACGGGCCCTACTGGCGCAGCTGGCGGCGGCGGGTGGAGCAGCTGCAGACCCTCGGCTCAGCCGCCTCGGGTGGCCTGGATTCCCTGGCGGCCCCGAGCTCCCTGATCGACTGTGATCCCGCCCAGCTCTCGGGATTACCGCTGGTGAGCCCGAAGCTGGAGCACGGCTTCTCCGGCGCCGACCTCTGCCCCTGCCGCCCCGGCGCAGCAGCAGCCCAACAACAACTGGCGGCGTTCTGCGCCGGCGTGGGCAGGGCAGGCAGTGGCGGCAGCGGCCGCTCAGCACCCCTTCTCAACTACGACGAGGGACGCAACCTCCCCGGCGAGGCGGGCACCTCGGCCTTGAGTGCGGCGCTCAAGTTCGGCACGCTCAGCCCCCGCCAGGCCTGGGCAGCGGCCCAGCAGGCCCGGCAAACCGTGGCGGCGCTGGGGGGCGGCCAGGAGGCCCTGGCCTCGATCCAGGTGTGGGAGCAGGAGCTGGCCTGGCGGGAGTTCTACCAGCAGGCGCTCTTCCACTTCCCCGAGCTGGCAGAGGGCCCCTACCGGCCCCAGTGGCGCGCCTTCCCCTGGGAGAACGATCCCCACCGCTTTGCGGCCTGGCGCGAAGGGCTCACCGGCATGCCGATCGTCGATGCCGCCATGCGCCAATTGAACGCGAGCGGCTGGATGCACAACCGCTGCCGCATGGTGGTGGCCTCCTTCCTGGTGAAGGACCTCATCTGCGACTGGCGCTGGGGCGAGGCCGCCTTCATGGCCCTGCTGGTGGATGGCGACCTGGCCGCCAACAACGGCGGCTGGCAGTGGAGTGCAAGCAGCGGCATGGACCCCAAGCCCCTGCGCATCTTTAACCCCGCCACCCAGGCCAGCAAGTTCGACGCCGAAGCCCGCTACATCCGCCACTGGCTGCCGGAGCTGAAGCACGTGAGCACCCGCGACCTGCTCCACGGCGAAATCACCCCCCTCGAGCGGCGCGGCTACCCGGCGCCAGTGGTGAACCACAAGATTCAGCAGGCCCGCTTCAAGGCGCTCTACGCCACGATCAAGACCTAGGCAGCCACGGGGGCTGTGGTCTGCACCAGCGTTTGCAGCACCTCTACCACCCGCTGCTGGTGGGCCACGCTGAGCTCGGGGAAAATGGGCAGGCTGAGCACCTCCGAGCAGAGCCGCTCGGTGACCGGCAGGGAGCCAGGGCCATAGCCGAGGTCGGCGTAGGCCGGCTGGCGATGGATCGGAATCGGGTAGTAGATGATCGTGCTCACGCCGGCGTCCTGAAGCTGCCGCTGGAGCCAGTCGCGGCAGCAGCCCTCGGGCAGACCGAAGGCAGAGCTGTCGGCGGATGGGGTGCAGCCGGCCAGGGAACCCTCGCAGGCCCGGGCACCGGAGAGGCAAGCTGGCACCCGCACCACAAATTGATTCCAACTATTGCCCTCGGGGCCGGCATCGGGCAGGTGCAGCAGAGGGAGGCCAGCCAGCTGCTGGCGGTAACGGGCGGCGATGCCCTGGCGCTGCTCCACCCAGCGGGGCAGGTGAGGCAACTTCACCGCCAGCACGGCCGCCTGGATGGCATCGAGGCGGCTGTTGTAGCCGAGCTGGGTGTGCAGATAGCGCCGCGGCATGCCATGCACGGCCAGCTGGCGGATCGCCTGGGCCAGCTCGGGATCGCGGCAGGTCACGGCGCCGCCATCGCCGGCAGCACCGAGGTTCTTGGTGGGGAAGAAGCTGAAGCAGCCCACATCACCCCAGCTACCCACGGGCCGGTCGGCCCAGGTGGCGCCTGTTGCCTGGGCGCAGTCCTCCACCACCTTGAGGCCATGGCGCTCGGCGATGGCGCACACCCGCTCCATGTCCACCGGCCGGCCGAACAGATGCACCGGCAGCAACACCCTGGTGGCGGGCGTGATCGCGGCCTCCAGCTGATCGAGATCGATCAGGTAGCTGTGGGGCTCCACGTCCACGAACACCGGCGTGGCACCCACACTGCTGATTGCCTCTGCAGTGGCGAAGAAACTGAAGGCGGTGGTGATCACCTCATCGCCAGGGCCAATCCCGAGAGCGCGCAAGGCGAGCACCAGGGCATCGGTACCGCTGTTGCAGCCCACGGTGTGGGACACGCCCATCGCGGCTGCGAAGGCCTGCTCAAAGCCACTGATCACGGAGCCCCCGATGTACTGGCCGCTGCGCAGCACCTGCAACACGGCCTGATCAAGCTCCTCACCGAGCGCATTGAGCTGCTCGTTGAGACTGAAGGGGGGCACTTGCATGGCGGCCAGATTAGGCATTCTTCCGCCAATCGATCAGCGGGCCCATTCCGGTTCCTCACCCGGTCGCCATTTGATGTTGCAGCCGATCGCCGGCCGCTGCTCTGTGGGCACCGGCTGGCCGGCCAGTAGGGCGGTGATCGCGGCGCGGATGTCGCGGCCGTCGCAGGGCAGAGCGTTGCCGGGACGGCTGGCATCCAACTGCCCCCGATACACCAGGCGATGCCGCTGCGTCAGGTCATCCCAGGCATAGAGGAAGGGGTCGGGGGTGCAGGCAGCCCTGAACGCCTTGGCCAGGCACTGGTCGGCGTCGAACAGATAGGGGAAGCGCCAACCCTGGGCCCGGGCCTGGGCGCGCAGGCCCTCCGGGCCGTCCTGGGGGTGGGTGAGGGTGCTGTTGCTGGCGATGGCCAGCAGCTGCAGGGCGGGGAAATCCCGCTCCAGTCGGCCGATCTCGGCCTCCACGTGCTTCACGAAGGGGCAGTGGGCGCAGAGGAACAGCACCAGCAGCGGCCCAGGTTTCAGGGCCGGCAGCCGTGCATCACGGGGCAGGGCCGTGCCCAGGGGCACCATCTGGGAAGACGTGAGGGCCATCGCTCCAGAGCAGCTGGGGCGAGTGTGGCGCGCTGGTGCCCGACACTGCACTGCGGCGTAGGCGTTTCCTGCAACATCTGGGGCGTTGCCGGCATCACCTTGATCCTTCGCCTCCACCACCTCAAGCGCGTCACGCTGGGGGGCCTGGCTGTCCTGGGCCTGGTCATCACCGGCTGCACCCCGGCCCACCGGCAGGCCAGCTGGGCCATCTATCCGTTGCCACGCCAGCAATCACACGACGGCGTGGCAGTGGTGAACCAGCCAGACGGCTTCGGATTGCACATCTGGATCGATGCCGACATCAGCGAGAGCGGCATCTGCCAGCCGCGCTGGCGCCCAGATGCCGCACGGCTGTTCAACGGCAACGGCTCGGCGCCGTTCAGCTCCGGCCTGGCCACACGGGAGGAGTTCTTCCAGGCCGTGGCCCGCCGCGATGTGCGCCGGGTGCTGCGGCGCGAGAGCGAAGCGCTCTGCCGGTCGCGGGCAGCCCAGCGCAGCTTCCGCTGGCAGGAGCCACCACGCCAGCCCGATCAGGTGCGGGACGACCCCTTCCCCCTGCTGCAGGAGCACGAGCTGCTGAGCGACCCCGAGGCGATCGAGAAGCTGGAAAATCAGTTGCTCCAACCACCAGCAGCCGCACCAGCGAAGCCTCCCCAAACCAAGGGCTCCGCCACCCGCCAATAGCGGGAGAAACGACGCAGGTCGGGGGCTCCGGCCCCATCCAGGGGCAGGGCCACGAAGGGCTCGGGCTCGAGAATCTGCAACGGCAGCACCGCCGCCAGTCGCGCGGCGATCAGCCGGAAGCGGGGATCCACCGCCCGGCTGGTCACGATGCCATCGGCCCCGTAGGCCTGGGCAACCGCCAGCAGTTCCTCCGCCACGTCGCCCTGTTTCACCGCCACGGGGAGCTCAGCCAGGCACTCGCGCAAGAAGCGCAACCGCCCTTCCGCCAGCGGTGCGCCACCGGTGGTGGCGGTGCGGCCTTCGATCAGCTCCCGATCGAACACGAACAGCGCCGGAGCGCCGGGATGGGCGCACAGGGCCGGATTGGCGGGCCCGAGGGCCTCACCGTGCAACCAGAGCAGTGGCCGGCGCGGCGGAGCACCGCTGGCCGGCACGGGCCACGGCTGGGGCGGCGTCAGGGGAGCGGCGGCCTTGGAGTCGGGAGGCACTGGCCTGAACAACTGGGCCTGCAGCGCCTCGTAGCTCGCCTCGAACGGACAGCCCCCCCTGGCCAACGGGCAGCCCCCGCAGTAACGGCCTGAGCTGAAGCGCTCCAGGTTGGATCGGTTGAAGATGTAGGGCTTGTGGCTGAAGCTGCTGGCCACCCACTGCCAGCTGAGGTTGTTGCTGGCCGGGTCCCCGTCGAGCAGGTGCTGGAGAAACCAGCGGGCGCCGGCCTGCCAGCGCACCCGCCGCCAATGCACCACGTAGGCCGCCAACCACATTCGCGCGTGGTTATGCAACCAGCCCGTGCCGATCAACGCGGCCGCGAAGCCATCGATGCAGGCCAGCCCGGTGACGCCGGCAGCGATGTCGGCCGGCAGCTCCGGCGCGTAGGCCTCGGGCGGGTGGCCGGTCTTCAGCGGTTCCCGGTTGGCCCAGATCCCATCGCCCAGCTGGTGCCAGAGCCGCTGCCAGTAGTCACGCCAGCCCAGTTCGTTGATCAGCTTCTCGCCGGCGCGGCGGGCGGGCTGGCGGGAGGGGAACAGTTCCCCCTGCCCCGCAGGATGGGCCTCACCGCTCGCCCCCAGTCGCTCAAACACCGCATCACGCACCTCCGCCAGGGTGAGCACCCCATGGCGGATGTAGGGCGACAGACGGGTTACGGCGCCATCGAGGTGGTTGCGGGACGCGGCGTAGCGGGCCGGATCGATCGCCGCCAGGCGCACCTCAGCCGCCCGTCGGCCGCCCAAGGCTGGGGATGAACGCAGGACTCCAATCCGTCGCTTCACCCATCCTCCACGATCCGATTGAGCCGTTGAATAGCCAGATCCAACGCCAACACAGAGACGTTCTCCACGGACATCGACTGACCAGCCGAGAATGGATTGTCGAGATCGGCGATCAGCAACAACAATTTGATCAGCAGGAACGAGATCGCGCCGATGAAGAACAGGGATTCCCCGAACGGCTCAATTTCAGTAAACAGAAGCCCCCCGGTCAGCAAGCCTGTTCCGAGATAGGCCATTCCGTACACAGTGGGGATAAACGTTGTGTCCCGAATCACCTCAACGCGATACACAGCTCGGCGTATGGTGGCTAGCTCTAGTAACAACCGGGCCTGGAGTGGGGCGGCGTTGCAGACGCCCAGGCGCTCGATCGACAGCTGCACCGCATCAAGCCGATTCAGCAGGGTGGCCACGGGGCCGGCTCCCTTCATCCAGGCCAGAAGATCGGCACCGAAGCCAACCAACAGCGCCAGAGTTCCTGTGACCTCAACTTCCGGATGGCGCCCCCGCACGCTTCTGGCCTCGCTGGCAAGGCACTCCAGAGCAGCGGCAAGCTCGCCAGGAATTTTCTCGCTCTCCTTGTAATCCATCAGCACCCCATTCAATAGAAATCCCATCAGGAAAACCTCCGAGGCCACGAGAGCCGGGAACAGGGGATTAGGAGCCAGCAGTTCCCAGTGCATCCGGTGCACCAGGATCTTGGCGATGATGATGCTGAACAGCAGAAGGCTTACCCGTCCGAAAAACCAGACGCGACGCAGCCAGGGCCTGCGCTGGCCATCGACATCTGGTTGTTCAGAACGGATCATCAGGATCGGGCAGTGAAGGGGTGAAGCGTCAACTTCAGCCGGGTTCCCCCGGCTCTTCCGTGGTCTGGGCTTCGGGCAACGGGGGTTGGCTCGGTGGAGGCAACACTTCGAGTTCGGGAGGGTTGGGCGCCGTCTCCGGACCAACCAGGTCCACGGCGGTGCGTTGCACCACCAGCCGGAAGCGCAGGGGCGCCTGACTGCGGTTGATGAAGGT
>JBIKUY010000263.1:0-3799 GCA_044347355.1 Prochlorococcaceae cyanobacterium
TAACCGGCGAGATCGTGTACGGGACAGCCCAGTGCCAGGGCCGCAGCTTCCACCTTGGGGTCGTAGCTCAAAGCCACCACTGGGGCGCCACTCACCGCGGCGAGGATCAAGCCATGCAGGCGCATGGCCAACACAAGCCCACTGCTTGCAAACAGCTCCATGGCCTCCGCAGGCGTCTGCGGTTTCACCTCACGGCTCCGCCGTGCGAGCGAGTTTGACAGCAGCCCCTGACCAACCAAATGAGCGAGCAAACCGTGATCCTGGCCGCCATGGAAGGGCACCCAGATCACGTCGCGCTCCGGGGCCAGCTTCTCGATTGCCACCAGCCAGGGCCGCCAGGCTTCGCCTTGCAACTGGGCCGTGGGTCGGAAGCACAGCAATACCGGTCCACCCTGGCCATGCCAGGGAAGGCGCGGCAAGGTCCAGACTGGATCACTACCCACGCCAGCATCAAGACCGAGCAATGGTTGTTGCTGGGCGTTTGGGCGCCAGCCAAGCTGGCGGGCCAGTGCCGCCGAGTCGGGATCACGCCAGCTGCAGGCCGTGGTGGTTGCCAGCAGGGCCCGCACCAACGCACGGCTACGACGGCGCCGCAATGGTCCAAGCCCCTGGGCCCAGAGCAGCACCGGCTTGTTCTGAGCTCGAGCCACCAGAATCAAGGTGGCGTAGTAAATCAGGCTCAGGAAACTGGTGCTGTCCTGAAGAAGGCTGCCACCACCGAACACCAGGGCGGTGGAAGATGTCAGGGCAGCGAGCACACGACGCAGGCTGCGGCGGTCAACGCAGGCCACGTTGAAACGCCTCGCCACCAGCTCCTGGTCGCGGGCGGTGACGACCGGCTCAGCAACGACCGGGAGCTGATCGAGCAGGACCTGCAGCAGTGCATCATCGCCAAGGTTGTGCTCGCCGTAATAGCCCACCAGCAGCGGCCGGCACGGGCTGATGGTCTGGGTTGCGGAAGGCGAGGGCAAGGGTTGGTGGAGCAAGGGGTCTGGGGCACGGCTACCAGCCACGGCCGCTTTGTCCGGGCTGGGGCCAGCTGGGCGGCGAGAAGGGCTGCTCCCTGTCTTCCGCTAGCCAGGCGAGGGCAGTCGACACTGCGAGGAGCAGCACCAACGCCCACCAACGGCTGTTCTGGGGGAAACGGAAGGATCTCCTCACGCCGCGGTTCACTGCCCCCTCTGCGGCCCGACCCAGGGGACGGCCGCACCGGCCGCACACCATTCGCCCGGCAAGGGAGCGATCCGCCTTCACCGCCCAACTGCCGCAGTGGGGACAGGCCATGGTTCAGCTCGACGCGGAGGTGTAATAGCGCAGCGCCAGCCGCCAGAAGCCGCGGCTGATCGCCAAGGCCAAGATCGCCACTCCCAGACTGGCCACAATCCAGCTGCCGCTGCTGCGCCCCAGCAGAGTTTCAGCGGGCACTGTGGTGAGAAAGGCCACGGGCAGCACCATGGTGAACAACAGCCGCACCAATGGTGGGAAGGCGCTCACCGGGTAGCGGCCCGCACTCAGGGCAGCCCGCAACACTTCGGTGGCATTCCAGGTTTTCACAAACCAGATGGACGTGGTGGCCAACACGAACCAGAGTGCATACAGGGTGGCCCCGGCTGCCACGAGCACCACAGCAGTGGCCAGCACAAGATGGGGCATGGGCCCACCCTGGTCGGCCCGTGCCGCCCAAATCATCAACCCCAGACCCAACAGGAATTCGGGCAGGCCGGCGGGGCTGAAGCTGCGCAGTGACAGCCAGAACTGGCTGTCGATGGGCTTGAGCAGCACGAAGTCGAGGGTGCCCTCCTGCACGTAGGTGACGATGCGACTGAGGTTGGGCTGCAACACGGTGCTGGTGAAGCCGTTCAGACAGGTGTAAGCCCCCAGCACCACCAGGGCTGCGTGCCAGCTCCACCCACCCAGGCCCACCCCCTGGCGGTAGAACAGCCAAAGCACCAGCACACTCCCCCCCAAGTTGGCCAGCATCGCGACCAGTTCGATCAAGGCGTTGAGCTGATACTCCAGTTGGCTAGCCAGCGAGGTGCCCCAGAACCGCCGCAGGCTGAGCAGATAGCGCCCCATTCCTCAGGCCCCCATCGCGCCGTAACGGCGCACACCGACCCGCCAGAGGAGCACAAGCAGTGGGAACAGCAGGGCCAGCCAAACCAGCATGGTGACAAACCCCGACGCCGGACTGAACAGACCGGCAGCCGCCACTGATTCACCCGCCAGCAATTCGGCTGGGAAGGCGATCAGATAGGGGAATGGGGTATGCCGGGCGAGCTGCTGCAGGCCCGGCGGAAAGGCCTGCAGGGGCGCCACCAGGCCCGAGAGAAAGATGTAGGGAACCATGATCAACCGTTCAAGGGCCGTGGCCCGCTCACTCCAGAAGCACAAGCAGGCGATCAGGCTCTGCAGCAGAAAATTGAGGGCAAAGGCCAGACCCACCGCGAGGATGCCCAGCAGCAGGCGGCCAGCACCGGGCCAGGCGAAGCTGGCCGGCTGAAGAACAAAGAACGCGCTCACGATCAGGAGCACGAACGGCAGGCGGGTGGCCTGCTCCGCCTGATGGGCGGCCACATACCGCCAGAAGGGGTGCAGGGGTTGCAGCAGGTATGGGGAGAGGCGACCCTGGATCGAGTCCTCCTCGAACTGCCACACAACCCAAACCACCGTGAATTGGCGGACCACAAAGGCGCTGAGGAAATAGCGCCCTAGGGCTGCGGAGCCCAGCCCCAGGCCCGGCACAGCGGCATTGCTCCACACCGCCAACATGATGAACGGCAGTACCCCGGAGAGGGCCCACAGCAGGATCTCGGCCCGGTATTCGGCCATGTAGACGAACTGCACGCTCCACAGCACCCCATGGCGCCGCAGCCAGCCCAGTCTGCTGCGTCTGCTCATGGCAACGGATCCAGGCTGCCCTGCTGGAACAGCCGACCGATCAGCTCCTCGATCGGCGGATCGCGCACTTCCAGATCGACCACCGGCAGGTCAGCCAGTAGTCGATTGAGGCTGGCGGTGAGCCGGTCGCGGCCGATCAGCAGGCGCACCGCGGCACCTTCGTGATGTTCGATCTCGCCGTAGCCCCGCAGGGCCTCAGAGGCGATCGGCCGATCCAATTCCAGCCGCACCTCGCGCCAGGGGGCGAAGCGATCGCCCAGGTCCGCCAGGCCTCCGTCGTAGAAGAGCCGGCCCTGGTGGATCAGCAGCACCCGCGGGCAGAGGGCGGTGATATCAGCCATGTAGTGGCTGGTGAGCAACACCGTGGCACCGGTGCGGCGGTTGTAGTCGGAGAGAAACTGGCGCACGCGGGCCTGGGCATTCACGTCCAGTCCCAGGGTGGGTTCGTCGAGAAACAGCACCCGCGGCCGATGCAGCAGGGCAGCGAGCAGCTCGGCTTTCATCCTCTGACCCAGGGAGAGCTTGCGCACTGGGCGGGTGAGTTCCTCGCCCAGCTCCAGCATCTCGGCCAGTTCGCCGATGCGGCGACGGGCCTCGTGGTCGTCGATGCCGTACACGGCGGCATTCACCCGTAGGGAGTCGAGCGGTGGCAGATCCCAGATCAGCTGTTGCTTCTGACCCATCACCAGGGTGATCGCCTCCAGGAAGCCGCGCTGGCGCCGGAAAGGACGGTGGCCGGCCACCTCTACCTCCCCGCCGCTGGGGTGAATCAGGCCGCTGAGCAGCTTGAGGGTGGTGGTCTTGCCAGCGCCGTTTCCACCCAAAAAGCCCACCACCTCGCCGGCTTCGATGCGGAAACTCACCTCCCGAACGGCCTCGAGATCGATCCAGCGGCGGCGAA
>JBIKUY010000257.1:0-3839 GCA_044347355.1 Prochlorococcaceae cyanobacterium
GGCTGCTTGTCCGCCACGCGGAAACTCTTGCGCAGCCCTTGGGCCATCACGATTGCCATGGCGGCACCCTATCGATCCGCCGCCGTCCATGGGCCGGGGGCCCTCCATAGAGTGCGGCCATGCATGCCCTCTCCCTGCCCACCTGGTGGATCCACATCACCTCGGTGCTGGAGTGGATGGTGGCCATGGTGGCGGTGCAGCAACTGGCCCGCCGGCGGGCTGAACCGGCATGGAACTGGCTGGCCCTGGCCATGCTGCCGGCCCTGGTGAGCGCCATGTGTGCCTGCACCTGGCACCTCTACGACAACACCCCCAGCCTTTATGGCCTGGTGGTGCTCCAGGCAGCCCTCACCGCCGTGGGCAACCTGGCCCTGGCCTTGGCCTGTTTGCAGCTTCTGAGGCGCCAGGGGAGTACGGGAGAGCCCGAGGAGGTCAGCGGTGACAGCTGATCCTTTGGGCAACGGCGGCTTGGCGCTGTTGCAGTGGTTGGGCGGCATCGACCCCGCTCCGCTGTTTGTGCTGTCGCTGCTGCCCTATCTGGCCTTCCTCTGGCTGGCGAGCAGGGTGGAGGGGTTCCCGCCTCTGGCACTGCGCGGCTTCCAACTCACCCTGGTGTTCGTGGCGGTGACCATCGTTGCCTCGATCATCGCCCTGCAGACCACGGGGCGGCAGCTGGCGGATGTGGACCCCCTGCACGGGGGCGCCGAAGCCTTCCTCACCCTGGCCAACCTGCTGGTGGCCGTCGGCTTCAGCAGGGCGGCGCGGCGATGAACAAGTCTTAAGGGGAGTGGGAGCGGAGCCCGCTCGCCCGGAAGATGGATCGTCGCCCTGTGCTCCATGCTCGCTCCCCTTCTGATCCAGCCCCTGGCCATGGCACCCGCCACAATCTCGTGGTCGCCCAAAGTGGCTCTGGTGATGATCATCTGCAATGTGATCGCTATCGCCATCGGCAAGGCCACGATCCAACAACCCAACGTGGGTCTTCAACTGCCCAACTCAGCCATGTTCGGCGGCCTGAGCCACGGGGCCATGCTCGGCACCCTCAGCCTCGGCCACCTACTCGGCATGGGCGCCATCCTGGGCCTGGCCTCCCGCGGCGTGGTCTGAGCTGAGGGGTCTTTACAGCCGGTGATTCCCCGCTTCGTGGGCAGGGGATCACCGGTTGACCAGTGGCCTGAATGTGTCCCGCTTAGACCCCTAGGGCCTGGGGAGTCGTCTGCAGTGGTAGGCGGGTGGGGAATCGCTGCAAAATCCGCTGAGCCATCTGGGCCGGGGTGAGTCCGAGTGCGTCTTTACTCTGATCAGGACTGGCGTGGTCCACCAGCACGTCGGGGATGCCGATGCGCAGGGTCGGCACCAGCACATCGTGGTCGTTGAGGGTCTCCACCACCGCTGCACCGAAGCCTCCGGCCAGGCAACCCTCCTCCATCGTGACCACCCGGCCGATGCGACGAGCCAACGGCAGGATCAGGGCCTCATCGAGGGGGCGCAGGAAGCGGGCATTCACCACGGCGGCCCGCACCCCCTGCTCCTGCAGCAGCCCGGCTGTGGCCAGGGCGGGGTACACCATCGAGCCATAGGCCACGATCAGCAGATCGTCGCCGTCGGTGAGCAATTCGCCCCGGCCGATCTGGAGGGGCTCGAAACCCTCTTCGGCCAGGGGAACCGCCTCACCCTCCCCGCGGGGGATGCGCAGGGCGCAGGGACCGCTGTGCTGGATGGCGGTGATCAGCATCCGCTGCAGTTCGGCCTCATCCTTGGGGGCCATTACGGTGAAGTTGGGCACGCAGCGCAGGTAGCTGATGTCGTACTGGCCCTGATGGGTGGGGCCGTCGGCGCCGACGATCCCGGCCCGGTCCATCACGAAGGTGACCGGCAGGTTCTGGATGCCCACGTCGTGAATCAGCTGGTCGTAGGCCCGCTGCAGGAAGGTGCTGTAGATCGCGCACACCGGCCTGAGACCTTCACAAGCCATGCCGGCCGCCATGGTCACGGCGTGCTGCTCGGCGATGCCCACGTCGAAGTACTGATCGGGCAGGGCCTTCTCGAGAAGATCCAGACCGGTGCCGGTGGCCATGGCGGCGGTGATCCCCACCACAGTGGGATCCTGCTCGCACAGCTTCACCAGGGTCTGGCCGAACACCTTGCTGTAGCTGGGCGGCTTCGGCTTGCTGGAGGGGTAGGCCTTGCCGGTGGCCAGATCGAAGGCGCTCTGGGCGTGGTAGCCCACCTGGTCGGCCTCAGCGTAGGGATAGCCCTTGCCCTTGGTGGTGGCCACGTGCACCAGCACCGGGCCCTCGTGCTCATGGGCCTGCTGGAACACCCGGATCATGCCGGCGATGTCATGGCCATCGACCGGACCCATGTAGGTGAAGCCCAGCTCCTCGAACACCGCGCCCAGCTTGGGCACGGCCAGCCGCTTCATGCTCTCCTTGAGGTTCTTCAGCTCCGGCGGCAGTTCGCCGTGCATGAACGGCAGGTGCTTGATCGCCTCCTCGGCGTTGTCCTGCAGGAACTGCAACGGCTTGCTGTGGCGCATGCGGTTGAGGTGGGTGCTCAGGGCTCCCACCGGGGGGCTGATCGACATGTCGTTGTCGTTCAGCACCACCAGCAACCGGGTCTTGGGCAGATGGCCGGCATGGTTGATGGCCTCCAGGGCCATGCCGCCGGTGAGGGAGCCGTCCCCGATCACGGCTACACAGCGGAAGTCCTCGCCCCGGCGGTCGCGGGCCAGGGCCATGCCCAGGGCCGCTGAAATCGAGGTGCTGGCGTGGCCGGCGCCGAAGTGGTCGAAGCGGCTCTCACTGCGCTTGAGATAGCCCGCAACGCCCCCCTGTTGGCGAAGCGTGTGGAACGTGGCGTAGCGGCCGGTGATCAGCTTGTGGGGATAGGCCTGGTGACCGACGTCCCACACCACTTTGTCGTGGTCAAGGTCGAGGGTCTGGTACAGAGCCAGGGTGAGCTCCACCACCCCCAAACCTGGGCCCAGGTGGCCGCCACTGGTGCTCACCACCTCCAGGTGCCGCTCCCGGATCTGACGGCCGATCGCCTCCAGCTCGGCGATGCTGAGCCCGTGCAGCTGGTTCGGGTGCGTCAGCTCGCTGAGGTGCATCACGTCCCCTGAAGTGGAGTGCAATCTAGGCCGTGCCAGCGGCGCCCTGGTGCCGATTGCGACACTGGGGGCATGAGCCAGACCGCCGTCACGAGCGAAGCCGATTCCAACGGCTACCTGCAGAGGATCCTGCGGGCGCGGGTGTACGAGGTGGCGATCGAGTCGCCGCTCGATCCCGCCCCCAACCTCTCGGCCCGACTGGGCAACCGGGTGCTGCTCAAGCGGGAGGACCTCCAGCCGGTGTTCAGCTTCAAGCTGCGGGGGGCCTACAACAAGATGGTGGGCCTCAGCGCCGCCGAACTGGCGCGGGGTGTGATCGCTGCCAGCGCCGGCAACCATGCCCAGGGGGTGGCGATGGCGGCCCAGCGGCTGGGCTGCCGGGCCGTGATCGTGATGCCGGTCACCACCCCTGAGGTGAAGGTGAAGGCGGTGGCGGCCCGCGGCGCCGAGGTGCGGCTCCATGGCGACAGCTACGACGACGCCTGCGCCGAGGCCACCCGGCTGGCAGCGGACGCCGGCCTCAGCTTCATCCATCCCTTCGACGATCCGGACGTGATCGCCGGCCAGGGGACGATTGCCCTGGAGATCCTGCGGCAGTGCTCCACCCCACCGGACGCGATTTATGTGGCCGTGGGGGGCGGTGGCCTGATCGGCGGCATCGCCGCCTACGTGAAGGCCCTCTGGCCCCTGGTGGAGATCATCGGCGTGGAACCGGTCGACGCCGATG
>JBIKUY010000073.1:0-7629 GCA_044347355.1 Prochlorococcaceae cyanobacterium
GCGCAGGCGATGCGGGCGGCGCGGATCATTTCGGCAGCGCTGGCATCGGGCTTCACCAGCAGCAGGTTGTCGCGGATTGAGCCGTCGAACAACATGGATTCCTGGGGCACCACGCCGATCTGGCGGCGCAGGGAGTAGAGCTCGAGCTTGCTGATGTCGAGGCCGTCCACCAGCACGCTGCCCTCAAGGGGGGCATAGGAGCGGGGCAGCAGCTTGAGCAGGGTGGATTTGCCGCTGCCGGAGCCACCCACCAGGCCCACGAAGGCGCCGGCGGGGATCGCGAGATTCACACCCTCCAGGTTGAGGGTGCCCTGGTCGCGGTAGCGGAAGCTCACGTTGCGGAACTCCACGCGGCCCTTCACGGGGGGCATGGGGATCGTTTGGGATTCGGCCAGGCTCTGCTCGGTGGGCCGGTCGATCACGTCGGCCACGATGCCGAGGGCCTGGGTGCCGAGCAGGAACTGCTGCCATTTGGCGGGCAGCTGGCTGAGGGGACCAGTTACGTAGCCACCGAGGATGCGCACGGCGAACAGGCCGCCGAGGTTCATGTCGCCCTGGATCACCAGCCAGAGGGCGATCACCATCACCAGCAGGTCCGTGAACTGGCCCACGAAGCCCAGCAGGTTGGCGTTGGAGTCGCCGAGCACGCGCAGCTTGAAGTCTTCGCCGAGGAAGCGGGTGTAGCGGTCTTCGAATTCCCAGCGGGTCTTGAGTTCGGCGTTCTGGGCTTTGATCGTCTGCACGCCGGTGATCGCCTCGGTGAGGAAGCTGTAGGTGCGCATCGCCTCGGCCTTGCTGCGGCCGATCTGGGCTTTGATCGCCGGGTTGGCCAACAGGCCGATGCCCAGCACCACCGGCACCGCGGCCAGCTGCACCAGGGCCAGCACTGGGCTGATGGTGAGCATCACCACCAGGTAGAGGGGCACGAAGGCCAGGTCCACCAGGAACAGCACATTGGGGCCGAGCAGCAGGTCGCGCAGGCGGTCGAGCTCGCTGAAATAGAACACCACCCGGCCCACGGGGCGGCTATCGAAGAAGCCCTGGGGCAGGCGGATCAGGTGGTCGAGCACGGCGCTCTTGGCAGCGCGGTCGACCCGGTTGGCGGTGTCGGCGAAGATGTAGGTGCGCAGGCTCTTGAGCAGGGCCTCCACCACGATCGCCAGCAGCATCACGGCGGCGATGCTGAACAGCGACCCCACGCCGGTGCTGGGGCCTACCGACATCATCAGCACCATCATTCCCAGGGGGAACACCAGGCGCAGCACGTTGATCACCACCGAGCTGAGCAGAACCTCCACCAGCTCGCGGCGGTGCTCGGCCAGGTAGGGGCGGAACCAGCTCCAGCCAAACTTGGCGCTCTTGCTGTCGGCCTTGCGCTCGAACAGCAGCAGCTCGGTGAGCTGGCCGTCGTGGGTGGCCAACTCGTTGCAGGGCACCCGCAGGGCCCCGAGTTCCGCCTCCAGCAGGCGCGCCTGGCCGTCGGCGTCCACGCCGTCGAGCAGGCCGATGCGGCCGTTCTGCATCAGGGCGGCTGGTGTGGGCACCCGGGCCAGGCGGTCGGCGGGAACGCGGTTGAGGGTCACCCGCAGGCCGAGGGTGTCCATGATCTGGCCCAGGTTCACCAGGTTGATGGCCTCCTGGCGCTCGAGCGCGCCGTCCACCAGCTGGTGCAGGGAGTCGCGGTTGAGGGGCAGGCCGAAGTAGTCGGCCAGGGCGGTGCAGAGGGCGATGGCGATGGCGCGGGGGCCGCTGGCCGGCTGCAGGCGCAGCTCGCCGGCCTGGGAGCGGGCCGGCGGTGGCTCGGGGGAGGGGCTGTATTCGTCGTCGGCCAGCACTTCGGCGCGCACCGGGGTGGCCTGGGCGGCCTGGCTGGCAGCAGCGGCGGCAGCGGCCGGATCAGGGCCGGGCTGGCTGCGGGGCGGCGGCGCCGTGAGGCCCACCAGTCGCAACCAGGGGTTGCCGGCGGCCAGGGGTTGGAGGGGCGGCGCCGGCTGGGGCCAGGGCTCGCCCAGGGGGCGGCCGCTGCTGGCGAACCAGCGGTGGCCTGGGGGCAGGGCCAGGGCCGACTCGCCGCCGGGCACCAGGCTGCGCACGGCGCTGCTGGCGAGCGGGGCGGGCCACTGTTCAAGCTGCTCCTGGGCCCATGGGTGCTCGGGGGCCAGGGCCAGCAGCAGGGCGTGCAGCTCGGCGGCGGCGAGGCGCTGTTGAAAGGCGGCGGCGAGGGCGGGGTGGCCGGCCAGCAGCTCCTCGAAGCGGGCGGCGGGCAGCAGCAGGGCCTCCACCTCGCTGGTGGCGCGCAGGTGTTCGCAGGGCTGCTGGCGCAGCAGGCCCGCCCAGCCGGCGATGGCGCCGGGGCCGAGCCGCTCGATGGTGCGCAGGCCCTGGCCGCGGGGGGCGGGGGCCAGGCCGCGCAGCTGGCCGCTGCGGATCAGCAGCACGCCAGGGGGCAACACATCGGCCCGCAGCACGGTTTGGCCGAGGCGGAAGCGGCAGGGCTCTAGCAGGGGGTCGAGCAGGGGCGATAGCTCGGCCGGCAGCTGTTGGAAGGGGTCGAACTGCCGCAGGAGGGGCTGGGCCGGTGCGGCGGTCATGGCTGGGCAGGAACGGGCGGTAGGGGGGTGATCGCGGGCAGCGGCTCACCGCTGAACAGCAGCTTCTGGCGCGCCTGCAGCCAGGCCTCAAAGAGTTCGTCCATCATGCGCGACCTGGTGGCGTCGTTCAAGCGGGCGGGTAGCTGCCGCTCCAGGCGCAGCACCACCCAGTAGTTCTTGGCGGCGAAGGGGGGCCAGAGCTGGCCGGGCTGGCCCACCCGCAGGCGGCCGCTGATTTCGGGGTGGGCGGCCGTGAGCGGCTGGGGGCCGATCAGGCCGCGGCTGTGGCGCTCGCGGCCTTCGGCGTAGCGGGCGGCCAGGGCGCTGAAGTCGGCGCCGTCGTCGCGCAGGCGCTGGTGCAGCTCCTCGGCCAGCTGGCGGTCGCGCACGCTGAGCAGGGAGTACACGGCCTGGTCGAGCTCGGGTTTGCGGCGCAGGAAGTGCACCTCCACCTCCGGGGCGAACTGCTGCTCGCGGAAGTGGCGCAGGCGCACCTCGCGGCCGGCCAGCACCGGCAGGTCGGCGGGAAGCAGGCGCTGGCGGCGCAGCCAGGCTTCACGCTCGGCGCCGCTGCCGGCTCCCTGGCGCTCCAGCCAATCCTCCACCAGCTGCCGCTCGTGGGCGGGATCGAGGGGGATGGCCTGGAGCAGCTCATCGAGCAGCCAGGCGCGGGCCAGGGCGGGGGCTAGGCCCTGCTGGCGCACCAGCCGGTTGATCTCGCTGAGGGTGAGCCAGGGGTGGCCGGCGCCCAGCTCCACCACGGGCTGCTCCGGCAGGCCGGAGAGGGGTTCGGGTAGCTGGCGGCGGGGGCTGGTGGGCTCGCTCACGGGGGGATCCGGGTTCAGGCTTCGGGGTGAGGCACGACCTCACGCAGGGGCAGGTTCAGGCGCTCGAGGGCCGCGGCCATCAGCTCCAGGCCGCGCTGGCGGCTCCAGGTGGTGCGGGCGTAGTGGTGGGCGGCCTCGCTGTGGGCGCGCCAGATCTGGTCGTCGCTGCAGAGGCGCTCAATGCCCTCCAGCCACTGCTGGGGGCCGTGGGCGATCCACACCTCCTGGCCGTGGCGCAGGCCGGTAGCTTCGGCGGCCAGTGGGCTGAGCACCTGGGGGATGCCGTGGGCGGCGGCGGCGGCCACCTTGCCCTTGAGGCCGGCGCCGCTGCGTAGGGGAGCGATGAATAGGCGGTGGCGGGCGTACACCGTGGCGGGGTCGGCCACCCAGCCCTCCAGTTCCACCCCTTCGCGTGCTCCCCAGCTGGCGCTGAGGCCGGCCGGCAGACCGCTGCCGTAGAGGTGCAGCCGCAGCCAGGGGCAGCGGCTGCGCAGCTCGGGCCACACCTCGGCCAGGAAGCCCTCCACCGCCTCGCGGTTGGGGGGGTGGCCGTAGCTTCCCAGGAAGGCCAGGCCGTGGCGGCCCTCCAGTGGCGCTGGCTGCTCCGGGCCCTCCACCACCCAGGGGCAGGTGGCGGTGGGGGCGGCGCCGAGGGTTTCCGCCTCGATCACCGCCTGTTCCACGTCGGAATAACTGAAGGTGAGGTGCACCTGGCGGATCACCTCCAGCTCCTGGCGCTGCACCTCGCGCACCTCGGCCAGGGCCTGCTGGGCGGCGTCGCCCTCCAAGCCCTGGGCGCGGGCGGCGCGCAGCTGGCGCAGGTGGTGCAGGTCGGCGTTGCAGAACAGGATGCGGGCCTGGGGGGCGTGGCGGGCGATCAGGGGCAGGGCCTGCAGGGCCACGGTGTAGCGGGTGATGTAGATCAGCTCGAATTCGGCGCCGCGCTCGCGCAGCAGCTGCTCGAGGGAGAGCACAAAGGGGGCGTGCAGCAGCTCGATGCCGCGGCGCTGCAGCTCTTCGCTGTAGGCGCCCAGCCAGGCCAGGTTGGCGGGCAGGAAGGTGATCTTCCAGCCCAGGGCCTGCACCAGCTCCATCTCCACCAGGGCGGCATGGCTGCCGGCGTCGCGGTCGGGGCGGGGGGTGTCGTGGTCGAGGAAGAGGGCGCGGCCGAGAATGCCGCGGTCTTTGATGGTTTCGGCAACGGACAAGCTGGGCTGGTCGGGGCCGGCGAAGGCCTGGGCCCACTTGCGCTGGAACAGGGGGGCGTTGATCTCCTGGTAGCGCTTCAGCCCTTCAGCGGCCTCGGTGTCGCTGCCGTTGCTCACGCCTTCGTGGTGAATCACCCGTGCCAGGGGGGCGTAGCGCACGGTTAAGCCGGCCTGGCGCACCTTGAAGGCCAGGTCGGTGTCTTCGTAGTAGGCCGGGGAGAACTCCGGGCTGAAGCCGCCTAGCTGGCGCCAGAGGGCGGTGGAGATGGCCAGGGCGGCGCCGCTCGCGTAGTCGACCTGGCGGGCGTAGGCGTAGCGGGGGTCGTAGGGGTTGCCGCCACGGCCGTAATTCCAGGGCTCGCCGTTGCCCCACACGATGCCACCGGCCTCCTGCAGGCGGCCGTCCGGGAACATCAGCTGGGCGCCCACCAGGCCGGTGTCCGGCCAGCGCTGGAAGGGATCGAGCAGCTCCTCAAGCCAGTGGGCGCAGGGCTCGGTGTCGTTGTTGAGCAGCACGATCACCTCTCCTTGGGCGGCGGCGGCGCCGCTGCAGCAGGCTTGGTTGAAGCCGCGGGCGAAGTCGTGGCGCACCAGGCGCACGGCCGGCGCCTCGGCCTCCAGCCAGGCGGCGGTGGCGTCGGGGGAGCCGTCGTCCACCACGATCACCTCGTAGGGCACGGTGGTGGGGGCGAGGGCGATCGCCGCCAGGCAGCGGCGGGTGCTGGGGTATTGGCCGTGCGCCGGGACCACGATCGACACGAGGGGCGCCTTGCTCACCCGCAGCTCTAGGGGCTGGCGGGGCACGGGTGCGCCGTCGGGCCCGGGTTCACAGCCATCGGGCAGCACCTGGCCCTGGCCGTCGCGGCGTAGGGGCTGGCTGAGCAGCCGCTGCCAGAGGGGCAGCTGGGCGGGCAGGGGCTGGCCGCTGCGGTCGGCCTGCTCCAGCCAGAGCAGCAGGCTGCGCTGGCGCTCGCGGGCCAGGGGGGAGAGGTGGTCGGGGAAGGGGGCCTGGCCGTGCTGGAGCAGGGCGGGCCAGGGGGTGAGCTGGAAGGGCACGAGCTCCAGGCGCTCGTGGATCGGCTCGCCGCTCTCGCTTTCTAGCTGCAGGTGGTGCACGGCGCCGTCGCAGACGGTGGCGGGCAGCTCCAGCTGGAAGGGCCACTCGCCGCTGGGCAGGGGGTCGGGCGGCTGGATGGGCAGGGGCACGGGGCCACCGTCGAGGCGCAGCTGCAGGGGGCTGGCGCCACTGGCCCAGCCGCGCAGCTGGTGGCCCTGCAGGCCGGCCAGGCGGGCGCGGCGGCCGAGGCCGAGGCGGCAGAGCTCGCGCAGCTCGGCGTAGCGCTCGCCGTCGAGGCGCAGGGGGCTGCCGGGCAGTTCCTGCCAGGTGTCCTGGCGGGCGGCGGGCAGGCGGCAGAAGGCGCGCAGCACCATGCCGCTGCTGTGGGGGGGCAGCTCCACGCCGGAATGACCGAGGAAGAGGAAGCCGCAGGCCCGCTCCAGCTCCAGGGCGGGCAGGTCGGGGCGGGGGGCCTGGGCGGGCAGTTCGGCCAGCCGCCAGCTGCGGTTGGGCTGGAGCAGGTCGGCCAGCACCAGGCGCACGGTGAGGGGGGGGGTGCTGGTGCCGTCGGCCACGGCCGCGGCGGGGCACACCCAGCCCGCTACCCCTCCGGTGGGCAGCAGCCCCTCCAGCTCGCCCACCACGGGGCCGCGCTGCAGGTGCTGGATCTCGCTGGGCAGGGCCGCCGTCAAGGGGGGTGGTTGGGCAGCGCCCATGATCGCCCCAGCCGGCGACGGGTGCACTGCCCAGATAATGGATGGATCAGCGTGCCTGTTCCCCTGACCTCCTCGCCCGGCCCCGGATCTGCCCCCAGGCCCGCAGCCGCGTCGCCGGCGGTGACCCTGCCGCTGGAGCGGCTGCGCCAGCTGCCGATGGAGCTGCCCCAGCGCCAGGCGCTGCTGCGCGAGCTGGCGGCCGGCGCGGAGAATCCGGCGGCGGCACTGCCGCTGCGGGGCGAGCTGGCGGAGGTGACCCTGCGCTGCTGCGAGGCGGCCTACCAGGCGGGCGACTGGGCCGAGGCCTTCGCCCAGCACGATGCCCTGCTGGCGCTGGTGCGGGAGCTGGCGGTGGCCCTGCCGCAGCGGGCCGCCGGCTTCTGGGAGCGCTATGGCCTGCTGCTGGCCTTTTTCACCGCCGACCTGCACGGGCGAATCACCCGTGTGAGCACGAACCCGCCGCCGCTGCCGGAACGGGTGGAGCTGGGCTGGCAGATCGGCGAGCGCCTGCGCCAGGCAGAGCCCCTACCCCTGCAGCCGCCTGAGTGGCTGGCGGTGCTGGAGCAGCAGCTGGTGCAGGATGGCGCCCTGCTGGCGATCGACCTGCTCAAGGAGGCTGGGCCGGCGGCTCCACCGGCCACGCGGCCGCGGGTGGTGCGGCTGCTGGTGCGGCTGGAGCACCTGCTGGAGCCGGCTCCGGACTGGGTGTTGATGGCGGCGCGGGAGCATCTCGAGCTGGAGGCGCGGCAGGTGCTGGCGGCCGAGCCGGCCCCGGAACCGCGGGCGCTGGCGGAGCTGGCCGAGCTGGTGGAGCTGCTGCCGGTGGCGGAGGAGCGGCAGCCGGCCCTGGCGGCGGCGCTCACGCGGCTGCGGCTGGGGCTGGAGCTGCTCGATCCCGAGCTGGCACCTCTGGCGGTGTCCACGGTTGCGGAGCCGCCGCCTGGGCCAGCTCCGGCAGGCGGTGAGCCCGCCCCAGCCCCCGCCGCCCACGATTCTGTTGCGCCCCAACCGGCGGCAGCCGCCGAGCCGGCGCTGGCCGGGATGGCGCTGCTGGCGGAGGGGGAGAGCGCCAGCCCGCTGCAGCTGGATCTGGCGCCGCTGCTGGCGGCCGAGCCGGAGCCGATCGAGGCCGCCCTCGACGATTTCGTGTGGCACCTGCCCCGGGGCTGCCGGGCCCTGCCGGCGGCCACGGCCCTGCCGTCTGTCCTCGAGGCGCACTGGCGTCAGGGG
>JBIKUY010000423.1:0-7210 GCA_044347355.1 Prochlorococcaceae cyanobacterium
ATGGCATCACCCTCGACCGGCTCTCCGACCGGCGGGGAGTGCTGACGGCTCTCGACCGGTTCCGTCGCGAGTGCGACAGTTCGGGGCAGCTCGCCGGGACCGACGCCTTCACGCAGCAGGCGTTCGGGGTGCTCACCTCGAGCAAGCTGGCCGACGCGTTGAACCTCGACAAGGAGGACGAGGCGTTGCGGGCCCGGTACGGGCGGGGGGTGAACCAGTTGCGGGACGACGGCGGTCCCCGGCTGATCGACAACTTCCTGGTCGCCCGGCGACTGATTTCGGCGGGAGCCCGGTGCGTGACGCTGGCCTTCAGCCGGTGGGACTGGCACGGGGCGAACTTCCAGCAAGGGCGGGAAGACATGCCGTTGCTGGACCAGGGGGTGGTGGCGTTGGTGCAAGACCTGGAAGAGCGGGGCATGCTCGACGACATCTCGGTGGTGGTGTGGGGCGAGTTCGGGCGAACGCCGAAGGTGAACAAGGACGCCGGCCGCGACCACTGGCCGCAGGTCTCGTGCGCGTTGCTGGCGGGGGGGGGCATGCGGACGGGGCAGGTGATCGGGGCGACGAACCGGCTGGGTGAGTTCGCAACCGACCGCCCGGTGCATTTCCAGGAAGTGTTCGCGACGCTCTACCACAACCTCGGCATCAACGTCGACCACCTGACCCTCCGCGACCTGCAAGGCCGCCCGCAGTTCCTGATCGACCAGAACAAGTACAAGGTGATGCCAGAACTGGTGTGACGGGTGCGTCTGAGGGAAACCTCAAACCAGCACACGCGGTAGATGAAGGCACAGCCACGCCTGCCAGCCTCCGGGAGGGCGAGGTTCCACCCGAGCCGCCGCTGGTCGCCGATCCACCAAACCCCGTCCCTTGGGCGCACGCTGACCGGGGGCCAATGCCGCGTCCCCCTGCTGGGTGAGAAGGTGGCTAAAGGGCCGGAAGACAGGGGAACCTGCACACGACGTCCCTCCGTCCCCAAGGCCACCCACCGCCCCGTGGCGTCAGCCTCCGGGTTGGACGGCGAAAACGCCGTGCTCTAGATTCGCCCCTCCCACCCGAGCGAATCTGCTCGCCCCTCAATTCTTCCGGTCGCCGTCCGCCAGGCGGGAGTGTGGTCATCAGTCCGGTTGAGCTGGGACCACTCTGCGAAATTAGTGCTGGGGAACAACGAAGAGTTGGTCATGCCCGGTATCCCCCCGGTGTGCTATCGAACTTGGGGAGGAGCTTCCCGAATGAAACTGGAAGAAGAGACGATCGAGGCGATGCTCGACTCGAACGGTCAATTGCAGCTCAGCCATCCCCCGCACCTGCCTCCGGGCCCGGTGCAGGTGACGATCCGTGCCAGCAGCGTCTCTCCCGCACGGCGTGGTCTCGCCGACGTGGTCCGCGAGATTGCGGCCGGTCAGCGGGCCCGGGGCTTTGCGGGTCGATCCGCCGAGGAAATCCAGTCGGAGGAGACCGCTCGGCAGGAAGAGGATTCGGCGCGAGACGAGGAACTGGAGAGGGCCCGGCAGGAAACAGCGCAGGGGAATCGTTGAGTGTTGTATTACCTCGACACCGTGATCGTGATCTACGCCGTCGAGGGCCCCCCTGCGGATCAGTAACGAACGCTGAACCATTTGACGGCACTCGAACAGGCGGGCCATCAATTCGTGATCAGTGGTTTGACTCACACGGAGTGTTTGGTTCCCGTTCTTGGTCTGGGGCAAGAACAGCGACTCGCGGACTTTTTTCGATTCTTTCACGGACCGAATCTCCGCACGGTCAGCCTGACAGCGGCGATGCACACCCGCGCCGCCTCCATTCGAGGTGGGCTTGCCAATCCCACACCTTCGCCCAGCCAGTCACGACGGTATGGCCTGGCCGATGCACTCCACCTCGCAGCCGCGATCGAAGCGGGTTGTGATGTGTTTCTCACGAATGACTCCCAACTGAACAGTTTTGGGGAGATCAAGGTCGAAAAACTACCGTAATTCGCCGCACACACCGCGCCGCCTCAGCCCAGCTGAGTCCGTCCTGCATGACCAACCGAACTGCAGACTGCTTCAACTCAAATTTGAACTGACGACGTCCACCACTTGCTGTCTCTGGTGTCTTGATCCTCAGCTCTCTTCGAACTTGCACGAGAGTCCACACTCTCCGGAGGGCGTCCACTGTTCGAGGGTAAGTCCACACTCACGTCGCGCCAGCCCGCGGCGCACGGGTGGCACGTGACAACATCGCGCACCTTCCGCGCTCCCATCCGATCGTGACAAACCTGGAGTACGGCGCGTCCGCCGTCTTCCCATGCGGCTGACCCCGTGCCCGCGATCCAAACCGGCGGGACCCCGCACACGAACGAACCTCAAGCACGGCGCGTCCACCCGCTCCCCCAGTTGAGCCCGCAGTCGTTCGCGCGGTAGATTCTGGGAGCAACGTGGCCGTGGGCTCAGTCGATCAGGTCCTGTCGCGTTTTCCTGTGGCAGAGGTTCCTTCGCGTGTCCGATTCTCAGCGGCCGTTTATTGCATCCCAGCGACTGTTCCATCTCCAGGTGGGGGGCGAGCGCGCGCTCGATTGGCTCGCCCAGGCCCGGTTCACCGCGCGGCGGCGGTTTGTTGATAAGTCGGAACAGGAGACTATCGAATTCGACCCAATCGACCCTGAAACGCCAGCAACTCCGAAACCGCGTGAACTGTCTGCCGACGAATGGCAGGCGGGGTTGAAGTGGAACCTCGATGAACACCGCTTGGCCGAGTTAAGGAACCCGGCGGCGGGTTGGGATGAGATCCAGCATCGCGAGCAGTTCTGGCTCGATAAAAATCGACCCTACATCTGCGTGGTCGATAACGCCGGGCTGGGCAAGACTGAGGTGCTTGATCAGGCCGCTTACCTCCGCTCAGTCGACTGGCCCGGGCATCTGGTGGTGCGGTTCGATTTTGCGAGGCTGATGAAAGACCTCGAAACGCCACTGCTGGGGGTCGAGATCGATGATCAGGAGACGCCCCGCCAGTGGCCCCTGCTGGTCGACGCATTCTGGGGGGCTCCTTCCCGGGAAGTGGTTTCCACCGCCGATCGCTGGCAGACGTGGCGGTTGCTCTCCCGGTCGGCGAAGACCGGCCGCTTGACCCTCGTGGTCGATTCTCTCGACCAGGTGCAGGGGACCGCCGACGCTGCGGCGACGACGCAGAGAATCGCCGACGCCGCAAGCCGGCTGGCCGACTTTCTGAAGGCGTATTCCGAGGTTCGGTGCATCGTCTCGGGTCGCCCGTTCGCGGTGCAGACGCATCTGGACACGCTCTTCCGAGGGCGACACTGGGACTTTGTCCAACTCGACTGCTTCGATGAACCGCAATGCGAACAGTACTTCAGGTCGCTCTGGGAGCACGTCCGCCGGATTGAGTCGGTGGGGGGCCTGGTGCCGCGTGACCTGGCTGCCCTGTGGCAACTGGACGCCACGGAACTTCGCGGATTGCGAACGCAGGCCGATATCTACACGACCTGTCACCAGAAGTCGTTCGAGCAGGGGCGAAAGAATCAGCCAACCGACCTGCGGTCCAACCTGGTGGTCCCCCTGTTGTGCCTGCTCGCCTTCGAAATGCGGCAGGCGGGGATCACGGACGGATTGGGAGACGAGCGGGGCGACTCTCAACCGGCCCAGGAGAGGTTGGATCGCTTTGTCATGGAGGTCAGGCAGCGGCACGAGGGGTTTCTGAGGGGGAAGCAGATTGCGTCGGTGGGCGACTTAACGCAGGCAATTGGTCACTTGAATGCGTTGAACCTGGCGATGGATCCGGGGATGCTGAACATTCCCCTGGTGAGCAATCCGCTGGAGCGCCCGCTGGTGTGGTTGCGTTTTCGGAATCGAACCCTGCAAGACTACTTCGCCGCCCGCTGGCTGACGCACTACACCACGGCGCCGGCTGAAGTCGACTGGCTGCATCAGCACCGGCCAGTTCGTCGATCGTCCGTTGATTTTGCCGAGCACGGCGACTTCGAGGAGTTGTGGCGGTTCGTGGCCGAGATGCCGAGCAAGGCGGCGGACGATGTGCGTTGGTTGCGCACAGTCGCACCGCTGTTTGAGGAACTGCCGGCGGAGCGAACGACGGCGGTCTGCTCGGAACTGATATTTCGGGCGTGGCCCCGGCTGATGAGCTTGGCCGGTCCGCCACCGGATCAACCCATCGGCAGCGGAAACGTCTCTTCTGAGGAGACCCCGTGGTGCGAGCGGCATACGCACGGCTGGCAAAAACATGTCGCGGCAGCCATCAAAGAGGGCACTTTCCCACCCGGACGACCGCCGGAGAATGCACCAGCGAAGGAGTGGGCGGGCCACCTGCTGCGGCAGTTTCTCGGGACGTTTCCACGATTGGCCTTTAGGAACACTGACCTTGTGCGGCGGTTTCTCGGCATCTTTCTACGATTGGCTCTCAGGCACACTCAGGGGAGCGAGAGGAAAGGGGGGGCCAACCAGGCGTTTGGTGGAACTCGGGACGCGGCAGAAGTGGCCCGGGAAAGCTGGGAGGGGTTTATCAAGATTCCGGCGGGACAGCATTGGATGGGACAGCCAAAGGGACCGAAGGACGAACCTGATCACATAGCAACATTCTCAGGTCGGACCTCGCTCTCACGGTATCCGTTGACCAACGAGGCCTACGCCCTGTTCTCCCCGCGGCATCGCGAGCGTTTCAGCGACTATGCCCGCTACAGTCCCTCCGCTCGTTGTCCGGCAATTTACCTGACCTGGTTTGACGCCTGGTGTGTGGCCACCTGGATGCATGCCCGGTTGCCGAATGAGTATGAGTGGGAGGCGGCCTGCCGAGCGCAGTTCTGGCAACCGGGCGAAGCCCCGCCTCAGCACCAGACGTATTGGTTTGGAGACGCTGAGGAGAAGTTGAAACTTCATGCGTGGTATTTCGATAACTCGAGGTTCAAGACTCACCCGATCGGGGCCGAAGGGCATGCCAACGCGCTCGGCTTCTCGGACATGCTGGGGCAGGTGTGGGAATGGACCGGGTCCCCTTATGCCATGCATCCTAAAGAATCAAAAGGGTCGGCTTCCGCGATGATTGTGTCCCGTGTGCTGCGTGGCGGGGCGTTCTACGTCAACGCCGTCTACTGCCGGTCCGCTTACCGCGGCCTCGGGCCTCCCGTGCTCACCGACCTCTGCGGTGTCCGGCTGGCGAGGGCTGAATACCTTTGAGCCCTCTGCCCCTTTTTCCTTTCCTCTTTTTCCTTCCTTTCGTCCGTCTGTCCCCCACGGCGAAGCCGTCGAAATTTTTTTGGTTGCCGGATCATGGTTAACTCGGCCATTCGTCGCTCGAAAGGCTGTCGCCACCGGGCTTTTGAAACGGCTCTGGAGACTGGAACGGACTGCGGTCGAGGATCTGGCTGGCGATTCGCCAGCAGTCGGCGTGCTGGGCATGCCCCCACCACGCGCGGACCCGCTCCGAAACCTCCGCCTGCGTCATCCGCCCCGCCGCCACCCGCTCCCGCCACCGCGCCAGCCGCCGCTGAAACCGTCGCAGGTTCCCCCGCGACAACCGCCTGTGGCTCCTAAACAGCTTGAACCCCAGGAACGCGGGCGTACCGGAGCTGCTGCAGCCATACTTGGGGACCTAAAGGGAAAACGACCGACGGATTCCCGGTGTCTGACGCTGAAAATGAGGGGAGAATCGAGGAGAGATAAGTCAAGATGTTGCCCATCAGCAATATCTCGCTGGAGTTACTCACCTCTCGCGAGTCGGACCCCCTGATCGCAACTCGTGACCAAGGGAGGTCTGCTGTCGCGACATGCGGATCGACAGTTGTCGGGATGGTCTCGGAACGCTCCTCCGCGTCGCACACGTTTCGCGACCGTATCTTTTGTTAGCTGATCTTCGGGAATCCATAAATAGTCCTCGCGATACACGTCGAGGCACCATTCCCAAACATTGCCTAGCATGTCCTGGAGTCCGTCACCCGATGAATCAAGGCTCTTTGTGTGTGGATTCGCATGGGCGCTCGATGATGGCGATGTCCGTTCGAGTCGGGCCTCTCCATTGAAACAAGTGCTGTCTGGCGTATCGCCCCACCAGTACTTCCACTCGGGGTTCGTCCCAAATTTTGCTGCAAACTCCCACTCACATTCAAATGGTAGGCGACACGATCGGCCGTCCCAATGACACCATTCACTTAAGGCCCAAGCGTCAAACCACGACAGGTAGATTGCTGGCTGATCATCATGACTACTGCGCTGGCAATAGTCCGCATGCCAAGTTGACTCTGCACCGCCATGCGTTGGTGCAAAAAGACGAAACCAGTCGTTTCGAACAGGTGTTCGACTGAGCCGAAAAGGAGCAATCGCCTGTACAGCCTGATTGGGCGACTCATTGATCGGATTGAGAAGCGCATTGAATTTACGAGGTCCACCCCAAAGCCAATCGAAAGTTTCGTCGAGGAAGGCTTTCGACTTCGCTTGGTCAGACCTCGACTGAGTTGGCCCACAATTGTGCGTGTTCAATCGCACCTCAGCGCCAGATAGGCTGTCGCTTTCTGGCTTTTGATCATGATAAAAGATTCGGTACAGAAGTGGGCTCGAATTTGTCGTCGTCGTCGGTCCCCTACCCATTCGAAAAGCGTTATCGCCCGGAAAACGCAAAAAACTCTCCTGAAGTGCCACCGCAGCCTCTTGGCGATTCGGCCCCTCCCTGCTGTCGAGAATGTCCTGGAACTGCCCATGAAAACTTTGACGTAAAGCGATCGCCGACGTCTCTCCCTTGTCACAGCTTTTCTGCAGGCCCCACCAGCTGCGGTACAGCAATTCCGAGGAACGGCGGCCCTGATATTCCCAGTCCCTGGGAGGGGCCTGTGGGTTCACACACCGTGCCGGCTCATAGAGAGGTGAAATGGACTGCACCCAACTGTCAGTCACGCGCCCACGCACCATTCTGCCTGTCGAAACCGAGGGCTCCTCGGCGGGCATCTCGCACAGAAACTCCCACAGTGGAAACAAGTCCTCCGTGGCCGGCTGGTCGGCGACGGGAAGCCGCTCGCGCAGCCAGTCGAGGTCGGCCTGCTGCTGCACCGAGCTTCGCTCCACCGCCGCCCCCACCCCCTTGCCAAATGCGTCGGTCGCCAGGTGATAGGCACACAAGAATTCCTGCAACGATCGATTGCGGAACTGAATCTCCGTCAGCTCCGGGGTGTCGCTGTCGAGAAACCCCTGCTCCAGGAACTCGTTTAATGCGGCCA
>JBIKUY010000075.1:0-7582 GCA_044347355.1 Prochlorococcaceae cyanobacterium
AGGCGAGTGTGCAGCAGCTGCTCGGCCCCCACGCCAGCCGAATCGTTGACGGAGCCGCCAATCGCCGCTTTCGGCACCGGATCCGCAGGGCCTCGGCTGGTTCCTTGTCTTTGGTCGACCTTCAGGGTGGTGGGTCTTTCGTTCTTGAGCGGATCCAGGCGGCTGACCGGGCCGTGCTTTGGATTCCCACCTGCGGCGTGATTGAGGAAACGGTGAATGGTGAGACGCTGATCGCGGAGCCGGGGATGGCCCTGTGGGTCCGCCCGTGTACCCCCCTCAGCGGCAGTATCAGCGGACTTTGTGGTGGCATTTCAATCATCGTGCCGGTGAGCCTGCTTCAGCTCCACCGGGGCGAGCCCTGGCGGGCCGATTCAGGGGCGAGCCCGATGCTGCTGAATCCCTTTGGCCGACACCGTTCCGCCGCCATCGTGGCGCTGCTGCAAATTGCTCGGGTTCTTGTACAGGCGGCCGCCTGCACTGGGCCAGCCCCGCAGATGCCCTTGCTGCTCGACGGATTGATCCAGCACCTACGGGAATGGGATCGGCTGGATCCCTGGCTACACGACTACATCCCTCGCGCCGAACAGCATTGCCGAGATGCAGAAGACTGGATGGAGCGCCATCTGGATCAACCATTTGGCATCCGGGATGTGGCTGCCGCCATCCATGTTCATGAGCGCACGCTTCAGCTCAGCTTTCGCTCCCAACGGGATGTAACCCCCACGGAGGCGATCCTGCGCCTCAGGCGCTGGCGGCGACAGAACTCGCCGAAGCCCGCTTAAGTCGCTGCCGCAACTTACGGCTCCAGCCCATGGCGGCCGCCGCCCCCGCGAGAGGCAAAGGCCCGGGCACCGCTTGCAAAGCCCCAATGTCGCGCATGTTCTCCCGGCTGCGCGGGCGGCCGAGCAGGTCGGTTGTGATCACGCTGCCATCGATCGGATTGATCAGCTGGTTGACCCCATCGGCATCGCTGATCTGATCGATGAGAGGACCCTGGGGATTGGGATAGGCGCCGCCCGGCAAGGGGAGGTAGGCGCTGACGCCGCCACCGAAATCCTGCAGGGTGAGCGGGAGGCCGCTGGTGAGGAGGCTGGAGGTTCCAAACAGGGTCTGCAGGTCGGCCGCGCTCTGGTTCGCCGTGGTCTGCAGCCACACAGAATCGAGGGCCACGAGAGAACCTGCGTTGGATGGGCCGTAAAGAGCATCGGAATAGGACAGCACACCAGCAGGAATGAGCCCAGGAGGATCTTGAGCGTTGATCAACGAGACATAGCTCTGCTTGAGTGTGATCGTGCCGCCGTCAAAAGCTGTGAGTGGCTTGCCGGCGCAGGCGTAGGGATCGCTGTTGCAAGTGGTGGGGGTGTGGTCAGTGTTGTAGAGAACGTCCTGAAGAATCGAGGAGGCAGTGATGTTGAGTTCACCGCCAAGGAACGCCTGCAGTCGCTGAATGTTGGAATTCTGGGCAGCCACTGAGACCAGGCTGTTGACCAGATTCATCACGCCCGGCTGCGTGTCGTCAGACACCGAGAGACCGCCCGACTCGCTGATCAGCGACGACACGACGTTGGCCACACCACCACTCCAGACCACGGCCCCGACTGCTAGTGCCGCCTGGCTGATCGAGCTGCGCACCATGTTGAGGTTGGCATTCACCCCGCTGATCGCGCCCGCCCAGGCCGGACCAACGCCAAAGAGCTCAGGATTGATGCGCTCCAGCGCCACCTGGCTGAGGTTGAGGGTGGAGTTCGCCTTGGCTTCGAACACAGAGCGGGGAACCTGCTGCCCGTAGCTCACGCTGTTGCGGGCAGTGGCATTGCTGAGGCTTGCCGTGGAGCCCTCGCCCAGCTGCAGGAAGCCGTTAAGGCCATCGCTATTCAGCGCATCGATGCTCAGGGAAACCCCTGGGGCAACCTTGCCGAAGGAAAACGCTTGCTGGGCCAGGGTGTCGAAGCCCGGCCTGAAAACATCGACATTGATTTTGTCGTAGGTGGTGCCCCCGCTGCTCACGAAGCTGGGATTACCGACCAGGGTGGCGCCGTTGCCCTCGATGGTGAGGGTGTCGCTGATCGTGGTCAGCCAGCCTCCGGGTTCGTCCGGGGCGGCATCCACATTGATCGCCAGGCTGGGCGAGATGCTGATCGTGTCAGCCCCGAGATTGCTGTTGGCCTGATCCAGGGCCCAGGCAAAACTGTTGACCTGCGATGTCGTGCCCCAGTCCGGGGCACTCACTACAAAGGTGGCACTATGGCCAGCAAGAGGCTGGTAAAAGCCAGCAGCAGTGGCACAACAGAATGCCAATGTACGGATTTTAGAGCTTCGCATAAGCCAACGAAATCACGATTCACCGTATGAGCCCCATCTGTTGCTGGGACCAACTCGGCATCAGCAAGGGCGAAGGTCTCCTGGGTCTCGCTTTGTAACTGTCAACAGCTGCTCCTGCTGCGCCAGCATTGCCGCCAGACTGGCCTCGTCGGGGTGATCCCAACCCAGCAGGTGCAGCAGGCCATGGCTGGCCAGAAACAGCAGCTCCTGCTCCAGGCTGTGGCCGTGCTCGGGGGCCTGGCGGGCGGCGGTCTCCACCGAGATCACGATGTCCCCCAGCTCCAAGGGTTCGGCCTCGTCGTCGTCTTCGCCCTCCTCCCCGTCCGCCCAGCTGGGCATGGGCATCGGTGGGGCGTCATCGAGCCCACCGTCCTGGGCGGCGAAGGCCAGCACGTCGGTGGGGCCCTCCTGTTGGCGCCAGTCGGCGTTGAGGGCGGCGATCTCGCCGTCGTCCACCAGGCTCAGGCCCAGGCTGTAGGCAGGGGCCTGCAGCTCGGGCGGCAGTTTGGGGGTGAGCTGGCCTAGCCAATCGCTCAGCAGGGCGTGCCAGGGGGCGGCGCCCTCCAGGGGATCGAGCCAGGCGCCGGCGGCCTGCCGCAGCTCGGGTGCCGTCTGCCCCTCGGCTGTGAAAGCCAGGTCGAGATCGACTGGGCCGGCCGGGGGCGGGGGGGCGGGGTAGGAGTCCTGGTTCTGATGAGCAGCCATCTCAGCCCCCCGGCAGCTGGGGCCGGCCCAGCCAGGCCACCAGAACCAAGAACCCGAGCAGCCCCATGGCGGTGAGGCTGAAGTGAAACAGACTCTGGCGGCCTTTGCGCACCATGTTGCGCATGGCCAGCTTCACGAAGCTGGGGTTCTCCTTGGCCTCTGCTTGGGAGCTGGGGGTGGGCTCCTCAGTCATCGCCGGAGCCTCCACCCACCTCCACGCCGGCATGGAGCAGGCTCTGGATGAAGGGATCGAGGTCGCCGTCCATGACGCCCTGCACGTCGGTGGTTTCGTGCTGGGTGCGCAGGTCCTTCACCATCTGGTACGGGTGGAACACGTAGTTGCGGATCTGGTTGCCCCAGGCCGCCTCCACGATGTCGCCGCGGATGTCGGCGATCTCGGCGGCGCGCTGCTCCTGGGCGATCACCAGCAGCTTGGCCATCAGCAGGGCCATGGCCTTCTCCTTGTTCTGGAGCTGGGAGCGCTCCTGGGTGCAGCGCACAAACAAACCGGTGGGGATGTGCAGGATGCGCACCGCCGTTTCCACCTTGTTCACGTTCTGGCCGCCGGCACCGCCTGAACGGCTGGTGGTGATCTCCAGGTCCTTCTCCGGGATGTCGAGCTTCACCTCCTCCTCGAGCTTGGGCATCACCTCCACGCCGGCGAAGCTGGTCTGGCGCTTGTCGTTGGCGTTGAAGGGCGAGATCCGCACCAGCCGGTGGGTGCCCTTCTCGTTGCGCAGGTAGCCGTAGGCGTAGCGGCCCTCGATCTCGATCGTGCAGCTCTTGATGCCCGCTTCCTCCCCCTCGCTGAGTTCGTCCACGGTCACCTTCATGCCGTGGTCCTCCGCCCAGCGGGTGTACATGCGCATCAGCATCAGCGCCCAGTCCTGGGCATCGGTGCCGCCGGCACCGGCGTTGATGCTGATCACGGCACCCTCCTTGTCGTAGGTGCCGGAGAGCAGGCGCTCCAGCTCCCAGCGGTCGAGGTCGGCGCGCAGCTTCTGCAGGGCCGCGTTGGATTCAGCCAGCAGCTCGTCATCGGGCTCCAGGCCGTAGAGCTCCACGGTGGCTTCGGCATCGGCTACGGCCGCCTGCCACTGGGCCAGCTGCTCCAGCTGGCCCTTCACCTCGTCGAGCTGGCGCATCTTGGCCTGGGCCGCTTTCTGGTCGTCCCAGAAGTCGGGCTGGGAGGCCAGCTGCTCCAGATCCTGCTGCCGCGCTTTCAGGGCAGCTTCGTCAAAGACAGTCCTGGGCTTGGCCCAGGCGGTCGGTGAGTTCGGAGAGGTCGCGCTTGAAGTCGGTGAGGTCGAGCGGCACCGCTGCAGGGGTGCTGGCGGGGCCGCTGGGGGCTGTGGCAGTCACGGCGGGGCAACGGTCGATCTGGGTTTGACCGTACTCAATGGCGCACTCACTGGCGTGCGTCCAGGCGCAGCAGGGGGCTGCTCCAGCGGAGGATGGCGCCGTCCGCGGTCATCAGCTGGGCCGGGTGGAGCAGGGCCGTCGCCGCGATGAACCGATCCGCGGGGTCGGCGTGGAAGTCCGCGAGCTCTGCGGCCGCAAGCGCGATCGTCCCGTCGAGGGGTAGTTCCCGCAGCCCGGCCTCGAGCCAGTCGGCGCGCCAGCGGGTTGCCGAGGAGGGGAGTTGGATCCGGCCGCGCTGCTGCAACATCGCCGCCTCCCAGAAGCTGATGCTGCTCACGGCCACAGCGCCCCCCTCCCAGGCTGAGCGGATGGCTGCGCGGGCCTTTGCGCCGAGGCTGGTGTCATCCCGATCCAGCCAGAGCAGCACGTGGGTATCCAGCAGGAGCACCGTCATCCCCACAGCCACCCCCTACTGCAGGGCCTTCCAGGATTCGTCCAGCGGCGCGATCACCTCGCCCAGCAGCTGGGTGTCGGGATGGAGGCCAAACGGTGAGGCGCGGCGGGCGGGCCGGCAGGGGTGCAGCTCGGCAACGGGGTTGCCGTTCTTGGTGATCACCAGCACTTCGCCGCTGCGGGCCACCTCGTCCATCAGGCCCAGGCAACGGGCCTTGAACTGGCTGGCGCTGATCCGTTGCATGGCACCACAGGCATCCGCTACCCCATTGTGGCTCCTGACCATGGTCGCGACCATGGTCTGAATCCATGGCCGGCACCCCACTTCTAGGATCCGGCCACCTGCTTCGAGGCCCCGCATGGCGGCGAAGGTTGAGATCTACACCTGGCGGTTCTGCCCCTTCTGCATCCGGGCCAAGGCACTGCTCGACCGCAAGGGGGTGGCCTACACCGAGTACGCCATCGATGGCGACCACCAGGCTCGCGCCGCCATGACCGAGCGGGCCGATGGCCGCAGCAGCCTGCCCCAGATCTTCATCAACGACACCGGCATCGGCGGCTGCGACGAGCTCCATGCCCTCGAGCGCGGCGGCCAGCTCGATCCCCTGCTGGCGGCCTGAGTGATGGCCACCCCCGCGCTGGGCGACGGTGCCCAGCTGTTCGTGATCGATCCGATCGATCGCCTCAAGCCCGCCAAGGATTCCAGCGTGGCCCTGATGCAGGCCGCCCAGCGGGCCGGCCGGCCGGTGTGGGTCGCCACCCTCGCCGATCTCAGTGCTGCCGAGCGGCCCGGGCCGGTGGCGGGCCGGGGCCACGGCACCTGGGTGCTGGCCACGCCCGTGACCTGCGAGCCCTGGTATGCCCTCGGCGAAGCCCAGCGGTTGCCGCTGGAGGCCTTCGCCCACGTGTGGATGCGCAAGGACCCACCGGTGGATGAGGCCTATCTCTATGCCACCCACCTGCTGGAGCTGGCCGAGCGCCACGGCGTGCGGGTGATCAACCGGCCGTCGGCGCTGCGGGCCTGGAACGAGAAGCTGAGCTCCCTGCGCTGGAGCCACCTGATGGCCCCCACCCTGGTGGCCAGCCGGGTGGAGGAGCTAGCCGCCTTCACCGCCACCCATGGTGAGGTGGTGCTCAAGCCCCTGGGGGGTCGGGCCGGCCAGGGGGTGGTGTTCGCCTCGGCCGGCACCCCCGGCCTGCGTGCCCTGCTCGAGCTGGTCACCGCCATGGAGAGCCTGCCGGTGATGGTGCAGGCGTTTCTGCCGGGGGTGGCCGCCGGCGACAAGCGCATCCTGCTGGTGAACGGCGAGCCGCTCGGGGCCGTGAACCGGGTGCCGAGCGGCGGTGAGTTTCGCAGCAACCTGGCGGTGGGCGGCCAGCCCGAGGCCACCCACCTCACTGACGCCGAGCGGGCCATCTGCGCCGAGCTGGCGCCGGCGCTGCAGGCCGAGGGCCTGTTCTTCGTGGGCATCGACGTGATCGACGGCCGCCTCAGCGAGATCAACGTCACCAGCCCCACCGGCATCCGCGAGGTTGAGCGGCTCGGGGCGATCCCCCTGGCTGATCAGACGCTGGCGTTGCTGCCCTGATCCGCCTCTGCCAGCCGGCCACCGCAGCGGTGGCAATGCCTGGCTTTGGCCAGGTGGCGGTTTTCGCCGCACACCGGGCATTGTTGCTGGCTGCGGCCTGCCTGCCTGATCTCGGCCGAGATGATGCCGGTGGGCACGGCGATGATGCTGTAGCCGAGCAGCATCACGGCGGAAGCGGCGATCCGTCCCAGGACCGTGACCGGCGCCACATCGCCGTAGCCCACCGTGGTGATCGTGACGATGGCCCAGTAGATCCCCACGGGGATGCTGGTGAAGCCGCCGGCCTCGCCCTCGATCACGTACATCAAGGAGCCGATGATCACCACCAGGGTGACCATCGTGAGCAGGAACACCAGGATCTTGCGGCGGCTGGCGATCAGGGCCTGTTTGAGCAGGGTGGCCTCGCGCAGATAGAGGCCCAGCTTCAGGATCCGGAACACTCGCAGCAGGCGCAGGATGCGGATCACGGCCAGATATCGGCTGCTGGTGGCCCCCAGTCCCACCAGCGGCGGGATGCTGGAGAGGAAGTCCACGATCCCGAAGAAACTGCGGGCGTAGCGCAGGGGCTGCGCGGTGCAGAGCAGCCGCAGCAGGTATTCCAGGGTGAACAGCAGGGAGAACCCCAGCTCCAGCGGTTGAAAGAGGTTCCGGTGGTGCAGAAGCAGCCGAGGGTCGCTCTCCAGCACCACCAGCACCACGCTGAGCACGATGGCGATCAGCAGCCCGAGGTCGAAGTTGCGGCCGGCCGGGGTGTCGGCCGCAAAGATGATTTGCTCCAGGCGCTTGCGGCCCACGGCCTGGCGTAGCAGCAGGGCCACCGCCAGCGCCCCGGAGAGTTGCAGGGCGGTGGTCAGCCAGGCCATGGTGCGGGGGCCTGTCCCGCCGGCAGGTTCAGTTGCTGTTGCAGCACTCCCAGCTTCAGCTGCACTTCCCGCAGTTCCCGCTCCACCGCCGAGCCCTGCACCAGGCCGGCGCCGGCGGTGAGTTCGAGCTGGGCCCCGCGCAGGGTGCCGCTGCGAATCGCCACGCGCAGATCGGCATCGCCTGCGCTGTCAATCCAGCCGATCGGGGCCGCGTAGTGGCCGCGCTCAAACGGCTCCAGGCTGCGCAGCCAGCCCATCGCCTCCCGGCGTGGCAGGCCTGCCCCGGCC
>JBIKUY010000076.1:0-7403 GCA_044347355.1 Prochlorococcaceae cyanobacterium
CCGTGAAAAACCAGCTCAGCCAGTACATCCATCGCCACACCGGCGTGCTGGTGGATCCGGCTTCCCTGTTCGACGTGCAGGTGAAGCGCATCCATGAGTACAAGCGCCAGCACCTCAACGCCCTGCAGGTGGTGGCCCAGTACCTGCGCATCAAGAACGGCCAGGGCGAGGGCATGGCCCCGCGCACGGTGATCTTCGGCGGCAAGGCGGCGCCGGGCTACTACATGGCGAAGCTGATCATCCGTTTCATCAACGGCATCGCCGACACGATCAATGCCGATCCCGACATGGACGGACGGCTGCGGGTGATCTTCCTTGCCGATTACAACGTGAAGCTGGGCGAGCGGGTATACCCCGCCTCCGATCTCTCCGAACAGATCTCCACCGCCGGCAAAGAGGCATCCGGCACTGGCAACATGAAGTTCGCGATGAATGGGGCACTCACCGTTGGCACCCTCGATGGCGCCAACGTGGAGATCCGCGAGCAGGTGGGGGCGGAGAACTTCTTCCTGTTCGGCAAGACGGCCGATGAGATCAGCGCCCTGCAACGGGAGGGCTACCGGCCCTGGGAGCTGATCGGATCGATGCCGGAACTGGCCGACGTGCTTCGCCTGATCGAGCAGGGCCATTTCAGCAACGGCGACAGCGAGCTGTTCCGCCCCCTGCTGCAGAACCTCACAGCCCGCGATCCGTTCTTCGTGCTGGCTGATTTCGACGAATACCTGCGGGCCCAGGCTGAGGTGGACCAGGTCTGGGGCGACCGCCAGCGCTGGAACCGGATGTCGTTGCTGAATGCGGCCCGCACCGGCTTCTTCTCCTCCGACCGCTCGATCCGCGAGTACGCCCAGCGGATCTGGAAGGCGGAGCCCTACCCGGTGACGATCACCTGCGAGCTGGACTAGCCGGGCAGGTCGGGAGTCTGGTGCAGGAGGCGGTTGAGCCGGAGCCGGTCGGCGTTGAGCGGATCGGGGGCGAGTTCACCCGCCACCTCCCGGAACATCTGCTCCACCGGCTCGGGAACGCGCACGTCAAAGATGCGCTCCATCAGGGCCTCGATCGAGAACAGATGGGCGTTGATGTTCTCCAGATCGGCCATGGCCTGCTGCAGGCCATCAGGCTCGCCTGCGGCCTCACCAGAGGCCTCGGCTGCAGGCCCGGCCCCGGCGGAAGCCAGCTCGGTGCCCGTGGCCCCGGTGGCCGGGCCCTGGGACTCGGCGCCTTCAGACTGCCTGTGAAGCTCCTCCTGTTTCTGGAGCTCCTCCATCACCCGTCCTGCCAGGGTGCGGAACGACTGCAGGGCAGCCCAATTAAGCTCCTGCTGCTGACGGAGCGTGGGATTTTCGCGAATCAATCGGTCGTGTTCCCGATAGAAGCGCTGGCAATCAGGGCACTGGCAGGGCTCTTCGGGCACCGCGTTCCCTTGTATTCACAAATCCCATCATGGCACCGGGACGGTCGACTCAGGCGCTGAGCTCCTCTGCGTCCGGAATCGGGATCTCGATCGAGCTCACCACCTGGATCACATCTCGGAGGCGCATCGAGTCAGCAAACCAGCCCATGGCCTGCTGGGTATCCCCCCGCCGCTCGGCATCGCTGGCCTGGTCCTCGTGGGCCTCCGCCAGCAGAGCCAGCCAGCAGAGGCAGCGGGCCTGCACCAGGGAGAGCTCCAGCTCATCGGGCTGGCTGTCCAGGATCCGCTGGGTCTCCTGCTGCACCAGCAGGCGCAGACGCAGGTCGTGCAGCTGGGTCATGCCGGTGGGCGCGGTTGATCCACGCTAGCCGTGGGACTTCAAAATACAAAGGCACTGCCAGTAGTGCTCGCTACCAGGACTGGACAAGGAAGGCCCTGGAGCCAGCGCGAGGAGCTGAACGGAGCGACGCCCAACTGATGACCAGCAGGCGGGATGACACAGGAGCATTGTTGCCTTAACCCACCCAAGAGGGCAGCAAGACGGCCAGGAGCAGGCCCACGATGGAATCAGCGCCGCTGGCATGGAAGATCAGAACATGGCCAATGCAGAGCGAACGGGTCAGCGGATCGATCCACGAGCGGCGCCGTCAGCGCCACGAAAGGGGTTGAAATCGCGCTTGAGTGAGCGCTCGAATTGGATCAACGCTGCCGATAGTCGCTGCCGATGGTCTGTTGAGCCTAAGAAACATTTTATAGAGTAACTCACGTGATGGTAAAGCGTTCCCGGAGTGCCTAGATCCGTGTTGCTCACCTCTTGCGCATCTGCGACAGCTCGCATCAATTGCAACGCTTCGTCATCGCGCTGATGTGCGTGTGCGATCTAGACCTTGATGGTCTTGAGGCAAAAGTCGGTCTGACTATGCCAGTCACTCACCTTGGCTGTCGCCGCAGTTGAACTCCTGTTGTGCTGGAGCATTGCACGAAACAGTGAAGCTCACCTCAGCAAGCTGTTCCGGCTTGACGGTGAGCGGCGTGTCATCAACGTGGGTAAACGCGGCCGATGGGACGATAGAAGGCAAGAGCATGAGGAGAATAGCAAGCTTTTGCGGCCAGCATTTCTGTCTTTTGAGCGTTTAGCCCTCAATAACGCACCATACTGCAGCAATCCTGAGCATCTAAAAACGTTTCAACAGCCCATTTCCTCCCTCTTCCATGGATAACGTGAAGAGCCCTGAAATCCTGTTCACCATAGGCCAGGAGTTGCGAACCTGACCACAGCGACGGCTCGTTCTAGCGACTCAAGATCTAAAGCGCTTAGACCTTAGCCACAAGGCAAGCGATCGCTCTCTGATTCACAGATATCGCTCAGCCGGTGGAGACCCCCGCTTCCATCACAAAGCATGTGAAGCTCGCAGCGTCATGTATATCGATGGCCGATTGAAGAGCAATCCGACGATTCGCTAATCTTCTGAGTGTCATCAAGACTCTTGAGCTTCGGGTTCCTTAGACGCCATCCTGAAGCAGTCTTCAAGCCATCGTTCTCATTCTGCTGCGCATGAGTGGCGTCAGCCCCGCACCATGCAACATCCACGCAGCCCGTCTGGACAGAGCATCTCGCCCGCAAAACCCTTCAGCACGCTCGGTAAATCACCGCAGAGCGGAGCATGGGGGAGCGGGGGAGCTGGCTATCCATCACCAAGCGCCGCGTTGCCGCAACCGCCGACAGCAGCAGCATCGCTGCCGAGCAGCTGATCACGCCAGCCGCTACGGCCACCTGGAGGTACCAATCCACAGGTTGTGCAGCAGTGTGCTCAAACTGACCTTCAGATGCAACTGGGATCTGGTACTCACCCCCTTGGGCTGCTTCTTGTCGCCCCAAGGGTGCAGTCCCTCCAGCACGAGTACCAGGTCACGCCCATGTTCTGTGAGCGCGTACTCGACTCGGAGCGGCACATCTGGTTACGACGTGCACTCCCCGAGGCCATCGGCCTCAAATTCCAGCAGGATCAACAGCTTCCATCGCCCCTGAATCACCTTCAGAGTCTGCAATTCCCCGTAGATCCTCTGAGAGAGAGTGAAAATCGCTGGGGTGCTCCCCCATTTCAAGTGCGCGAGCGCAGGGTGCGTCGGACATTGGTCAGTGCCGCAATAGTGCCGTGCTCCCTGAAGCCAGTGATCAGCACTAGTCGTCCTGGTCCGCCAGGAGCAGCAAACCTCCCACAATCGCCAAATTCTTCAGCAGCTGGATCCGCTCACCGGCATCGGCCACATCGCCGTGGAACAGCATGGTGGTAGGCACCAGAAACAGCAGCAACAACACGGCACCCAGGCGTGACTTCCAGCCGCTAATCACCAGCGCCGAGCCAGCGGCCATCAACACAATCGCAGCCACCAACAGCACCGGCGCCAGCGGCAGTCCCTTGGCTGCGATGGCAGCGGCAGGGCCTGCAAAATCAGCGAGCTTGCCGACCAGGGAATACACGAACACCAGGCACAACAGCACCCGGGCAATGCGGCTCAGCAGGGAGGGCTTGGTGATTGTGGCAGCCATGGATGGGGAAGTGTCAGTCGCAGGGTCGAGGTTGGCAGAGAGCAGGGCCCTTGGGATGAATTGGCTTGACGGGCTTGCCCGGATCGTCCCAATGGTTGCCGTCTGCTCCCCCTGGCCGTAGTGAGCGTGAATCCACCGCCCCTGCGCCCGAGACATAGTTGCCGGCCCATGCAACCACCACCACACCTCGCAGATGGAGAGAGCGGCCACGACGAGGGATGGGGCCATGGCCGTGATCCGCAACAAGGGATAACGAAGCACCGCTTCCGGGAGCTGAGGAGGTGGCGGAAATGAGGCCTACGGCGCCATTGTTGACGTGTCGCCCCGGCTGGCGGAGATCTGTCGTGTTGCCAACGGCAAAAGGTCGAAGGGGGCGGTAAATGCGGCTTCCAGGGCCTACCTTTCCCTCAGATCGCTTGGCAGCACTGAAGTTTTCACGAACGGGGCTGGCGGGACTCGAACCCACGACCTACGGTTTAGGAAACCGTCGCTCTATCCGGCTGAGCTACAGCCCCTGGATCGATGCCAGTTTGCAGTCTCGGGGATGCAAAGCCGGGCAGATCTGTGTGGATCTGCGCACAGGCTCTGCTCGAGAGGACCGGACGCCCTTACGAGGCCTGCATGAACCCGCTTAACGTCGGTTTTGAAAGCAGGCGAGGTGATCGCGATCGGGGGTGGCACGGTCTTCGGATCGCCCACCTGTCCGGTTGAGGAAAGTCCGGGCTCCCCAATGGCCAGGCTTGCTGGGTAACGCCCAGTGCGGGTGACCGTGAGGAGAGTGCCACAGAAACACACCGCCGATGGCTCCCCCGGGAGCACAGGCAAGGGTGCAAAGGTGCGGTAAGAGCGCACCAGCAGCATCGAGAGGTGCTGGCTCGGTAAACCCCGGCTAGGAGCAAGGCCCAGGGACAACGGTTGGCCATCTCACCAGTCCCGACCCAAGTGCGCCGCTTGAGGCCGCCGGTAACGGTGGTCCCAGACAGATGATCGCCCCCCAGACCGGCTCCGGCCGGACCCTGGGTGAACAGAACCCGGCTTACGTCCTGCTTTCACCCCATTGACGCCCCCAGCTGACTGCCAACCCAGTTCTTTCATCCCAGCCGTGATCCAGGAGCGCCGCCAACAGCTGCTCGCCCTACTCACCGCACTGGGGCTCGATCCAGATGAGGCCGGCGGCCCCGATGGCTCCGCCCAAGCGCTAGCTCCGATTGATGAAGCCCTCAGCCACACCTCGGCCCGGCTGGGGCGCAACCACGAACGGTTGGAGTTCTTGGGAGATGCGGTGCTGCGCCTGGCCGCCGCCGAGTATCTCGAGCAGCACCACGCCGTGCTCTCGGTGGGCCAGCGCTCAGCCCTGCGCGCCCAGTTAGTGAGCGACCGCTGGCTGGCGGAACTGGGCGAGCGTTGCGGCCTGGAGCGGGTGTGGCGGATCGGCGCCATGGCAGCCGGCGACAGGGCAGGCCGAGCCACGCTCTTGGCTGAATTATGCGAAGCCCTGATCGGAGCCATCTACCTGGCCTGGGGTGGACCCAACGGCGGACTGCTTGCGGTGGCCCGCTGGCTCACACCCCACTGGCAGCGCAGCAGCCAGGAGCTGCTGCACGACCCGGATCGCCACAACTGGAAATCAGCCCTGCAGGAATGGAGCCAGGCCCGTGGCCTGGGTTTGCCCTCCTACCAGTGCCAGCAGGTCAGCAGCGGGCATGGCGACCCCCGTCGCTTCCATTGCACCGCCCGTCTGGCGATCGCCGATGAAGCTGGCGGCCCACCTCCAGGCGGAAGCGCGCTCACTAGCTGTAGTGATGACCGTGCCATTCACTGTGGCGATGGCTGGGGCCCCTCCCGACGGGCGGCCGAACAGGCTGCCGCAGAACAATTGCTCGCTGCCCTCAGGTCTGCTCCAGAAGGTTGAGGGGCATCGTCACCAGCTTGTCCCAGTTGCCGCCTTCAAACAGCACGGCAGCCCTGTTGCCACTGATGCGTTGCACAAAACCGCGATAGCCGTTGTAGATCGAGCGGACATCACGCACCACCACAGTGGAGCCGGGCAGGATCGGCAGGTCTGCCATGGATGGGCGGAAGAGGGCTTGGATCCATTATCAGTGGACAGCAGCCAGGGTTGGGATGGCAGAAGGGCAGGGCAGCCAGAACCAGGATCTCCTCGTGGTGGGCCGGCTGGTGGCCGCCCAAGGACTGCGGGGTGAGCTGCGGGTCCTGCCCCTGAGCGACTTCCCGGAACGTTTCACCCGGCCCGGCCAACGCTGGCTGCGCCAGTCGAATGGCCACCCCAGGCCAGTGCAGCTCGTGGCCGGCCGCCCACTTCCCGGCAAGGAGTTGTTCGTGATCCGCCTGGACGCCTGCGACAGCCGCGAGGCCGCCGAAGCACTGGTGGGTGAGGAGATGCTGGTGCCCGCCAGCGACCGACCTCGTCTCGCCCAGGGTGAATTCCACCTGCTGGATCTGGTAGGCCTGGAGGCCCGCCTGCTGCCCACCGGGGAGCCCCTCGGACGGGTCACCAACCTGCTTCACGCCGGCAACGACCTGTTGGAGGTGGAACTGAAAGAGAGCGGGCGCCGGATCCTGGTGCCGTTCGTGCGGGCGATCGTGCCCCAAGTGGAACTGGACGGGGGCTGGGTCGGCCTTACGCCTCCTCCCGGTCTGCTTGAACTCTGAGCGCCGGTAGGGCAGCTGGCGGCCGGATACGGCGCCGTCATGCCTCCCTGGGCGATCATGGCCACCATTCAGCCGCGTTACGCCCCAGCGCCATGGCTCCCGACACTCCCGTCTCCAGCGCCAAGGCCCCCAGCACGCTTGTACCTGTGATCCTCTGCGGCGGCACGGGCACCCGTCTATGGCCCCTTTCACGGGCCACCTATCCCAAGCAGTACTGGCCCCTGGCCGGCAACTCCGACGACACCCTGCTGCAGCAGACCCAGCAACGGCTGCAGGGGCTGCCGGGGCTAGCCCCACCGCTGTTGATCTGCAATGAGGACCACCGCTTCATCGTGGCCGAGCAGATGCGCCAGATCGGCGTGGAGCCGGCCGCCATTCTGCTGGAGCCGATCGGTCGCAACACCGCTCCCGCCGTGGCGGTTGCAGCCCTGAAAGCCACAGCCCAAGGGGAGGACCCGCTGCTGCTGGTGCTGGCGGCCGACCACGTGATCCGCGATGCAGAGCGCTTCCGCACCACGGTGAGTGCAGGCCTGGCGGCCGCGGAAGCCGGCGATCTGGTGACCTTCGGGATTGTGCCCAGCGCACCCGAGACGGGGTACGGGTACATCGAAGCCGCCCAGAGCCTCAGCGGTGCCCAGGCACCGGTCCCGATCGCCCGCTTCGTGGAGAAGCCTGACCGGGCCATGGCGGAGCAGTTCTTGGCAACCGGCCGCTTCACCTGGAACAGCGGCATGTTCCTGTTCAAGGCCAGCGCCATCCTGGCCGAGC
>JBIKUY010000077.1:0-7357 GCA_044347355.1 Prochlorococcaceae cyanobacterium
GGGTAATTAATGAGAATGTTCGCGAGTTGCTGCCAGAACACTGCGCGGCTGGGGCGTTTGATTCCTTGCCTCCACATCAGGATGAGCACGCCACCCAGCCAGCCGGTGCTCTGCATCCAGGCCTGGGGAGATTGGCTGCGATTGGCAAAGCGGCGACGCCCTTGCGCCAGCTTGCAGGCATAACAATGCACCCGTTTGGCATAGGCCATGGGGTCATACAGATCGCTGAAGGCCTGCAGGAATTCGGCCGCAATATCTTCCATCGGTCGATCGGGCAGAAAATTGAGCAGGTGGGTTTGCACACCTTGATCGAACTGATCATCGGCATCGAGAAGCCTCCCCTCGCGGGCCAGGCGATGCCAGAGCGCAGTGTTTGGCAAGGCCACCAGGATGCCCAGCATCGCCAGAGGAATGGCAGTGCGGTTCACAAACTCCACAATGCGCTGGCCGGCGCCGGGTTGCTCGCCATCAAACCCCAGGATGAAGCCGGCCATCACGTGCAAGCCGTGATCGGTGATCGCCTCCACCGCCTCCGCAAGCGGACTGCGGGTGTTCTGCAACTTGTTGGTCACTCGCAGGCTGGCTTGGTCGGGGGTCTCGATGCCAAGGAACACCCGCCTGAAGCCGCAGCTCACCATGGCCTGCATCAGCTCCGGATCGCTGGAGAGATCCACGGATGCTTCTGTGGTGAAGCGAAAGGGATAAGCGTGGCGCTGCTGCCAGTGCTGCAGCTCCGGTAGTAATAACTTCACATTGCGCTTGTTACCGATGAAGTTATCATCCACCAGGAAGATATCACCACGCCAGCCGAGGGCATGAAGCTGATCGAGTTCCCCCAGTAATTGAGCCGGCTGCTTGGTGCGCGGCTTACGCCCATACAGCACAATGATGTCGCAGAACTCACATTGAAATGGGCAGCCTCGTGAGAACTGAACGGCCATCATGTTATAGGCCTCCATCTCCAGCAAATCGAAGCGTGGAATCGGCGAGAAGCTCACATCCGGGCGCTCACCATTGGCGGCGAAACGGCCCTCCCTCTCGCCGCGGGCCAGGGCCTCCACGAACAGTGGGATGGTGATCTCTCCTTCGTCGAGAATGAGGAACTGGGCCTGCTGCAGCTCAGGCGCATCCGGGGTGGAACTCACAAACGGACCACCAATGGCCACCGGTCGCTGATGGGCGGCGGCCTGATGGATCAGCCGCACGAGATCCTGCTTTTGCACGATCATGGCTGAAGCCATGACCAGATCAGCCCAGCGCCAGTCGTCGTCGCTGATCTCACGAACGTTGCAATCAACCAACCGCAGTTCCCATGAGCGGGGCAACAGCGCGGCAACCGTGATCAATCCCAGCGGCGGCAGCAGCACCTTGTGACCCACAAGTTCGAGTACGCCGTGCATACTCCAGTAGGTTTTCGGGAAGCGCGGATAGACCAGCAGAATGCGCATATCGATTCAGGGCCCCGCAGCGTCCCCGAATCATGTAGTGCAACGCAGCATCTCAAGTTGCAGAGCTGCGCATTCGCGGCACAAGCCATGCATCACAACCATCTTCACCAGGCGAGAGTGCTGCCCTGCCAGCCATGACCAACCCCAGGATCTAGACCACCGGGTCAATCCGCAGGATCACCCCGCGCAGCTCGAAGTGATTGAGGCTGGGCCACCAGCGGAAGGGGCGCAGCTGGTTGTTCTGCAGCACCACACCGCTCACGCGCTGGTAAACGCTGTCCCAGCGCCAGTCCACTAACGCTGCACCGGGTTCGGTGTGGAGCGGCAGGGTTCGCTCCAGCCGCCGACGCAGGAAGGATGGCCGTAGCCGGTCGCAGCACTGCCCCTGAAGCGTCGGGTTGGTTCGTTTCGGCTTCCGCCGGAGCCGCCTGGCGCGTAGGCCAGCCAGGCGCGTGATCGAGATCACCATGGGGAGCGCAGCCTCAGTTCCGGGAGATCGGCTGCGCCGCAGACGCCGGATCGCGCTGAAACAGGCCGTCGAGGTAATGGCGCGTCACGGCCCGCTCCTTGCTGCCGTGCTGAAACAGAAAACCGGCAACGGCAGCTTGCAGCAAGCGGCATTGGTCCCAGTTGGGATGGCCGCTGATGTACTCCCGCATGGCCTCATAGAGGTCCTCGGGGAACTCGTTAACGATGCTCACGTGGGCCGGGAGATGGTCGGGTGTCTGGCTCATGCGTGCATCGCGTGGTCGACCCCATCAATTCACGGCCGCAGCGGTTCCGTCAAAACGGCAAACCCACTTTGAGAAGGTCGTGTCTCCCGGCAAGACCGCAGTTCTGACGCTCTTTTGCCGCCTGGATGCGGCCTCTTTATCTCCTGACGGTGTGCAGCGCCGTGGCAGTCAAGAGGAAAGCCGTTTTCCGCATCAACAACCGCACTTCGGCGGCCGGGTGGTGGGTCTCAGCCCCTCAGCCTGTGGAAAACTGCCTGATTTTGATGGGAAACCGCTGACAGCTGGGGAAAACTCCATCCTTCAGGAGGGCTGATGGTTCAACCGCTGCAAAACAGCAGCGGCAATCAGGCGATGCAGAAGTGCTGATTTTTCATCCACGGCTTGCCGAGGACCACTGCACCGGCGAAACCATCAGCATGGCCGCGCACCGACGAACAGATCAGCCATGACCGAGGTGATGGTGCTCCAACACCAGGAGCTGGTGGGGCCCGGCACCTTGCCCCAGCTGGTGGCCGAACGGAACTGGGCCTGGACGCTGTGCCGGGTGGATCGCGGCGATCCGCTGCCCGAGCCGGATGTACCCGGTCAGATCCTGGTGGTGCTCGGCGGCACGATGGGTGTGGGCGATCGGGATGACCCTGCCCACGACTGGATGCCGGCGGAGCTGGCCCTGATCAGGGCCCGCCTGGACACTCGGGCACCGGTGCTTGGCCTGTGCCTGGGCGCCCAGATGCTCACGCACGCGGCAGGAGGTGCGGTGGAACCCCTGCTGCAGGGGGAGCTTGCCCAGGCATTGCCGGAGGTGGGCTGCGGTGCCGTGCAGTGGCTGCCGGCTGTTGGCGAGGAGGCGGCCTTGGCTGAGCTCAACGCGTGCGAGCCGGTGTTTTTCTGGCACGGGGATCGCTGCCGCTTGCCAGCCGATGCGGTGTTGCTGGGCTCCTCGCTGGCCTGCCGCGAACAGGCCTTCCGCCTTGGATCATGGGCCTGGGGGCTGCAGTTCCACGCGGAGATCACCCCAGACCTGGCGCGCTCGTGGGTGGAGGCCTCCCCTCAGTTCGTGGAGCGAGCCCATGGAGCCGGTGGTGTGGAGCGAGTGCTGGCGGATCTGGAGATTTGGGGCGAGCGGATCGAGGCGCGCAATCGGTTGCTGCTGGGCAACCTGCTGGATGCTCTGGCCGCAGCGGAGAGTCAGGCCTAAAGGCTGCTTGCGGGCTGCTGTTCCCCCACCGCTGGCGTCGCGCGAATTGAGGACCCTCGCCGCGCCCAGGAAGGGGGCAATGCCGCCCTCAGGCTCACGCCTCTAAGCCATCGGGCCCCATGCTGCTTGGCAGGTGGCCGGTCTTCACCCAGATCGTGCAGCCGAGCTCGCTCCACGGCCGGTGCACACTGCCGGGGGGATTGCGCAGCCAGCTGCCGGCCGGATAGGAGCCGTGCTCGTCCTGGAACACACCATCGAGCACCAGGATCTCCTCGCCGCCGGCATGGCCGTGGGGCTGAAACACGGTGCCCCGCGCCCAGCGCACCAGGGCCACGCGCTCAGAGCCGAAGGCGTGCAGTGGCATCACCGCAAGGCCATTCACGAGCCCCGGCACCCAGGCGGCTCTTCGGGTGTCGATCACCAGCCGCTGCTGATCATCCGGATGCATCTGATGCAGCTTCACCAGGATCGTGCAGCCCAGCTCACTGAAGGGAGCATGGCTGGAGCCCACCGGATTGCGCAGGTAGGTGCCGGCGGCGTAATCCCCGTGTTCATCCGAGAAGGTGCCCTCCAGCACCAGGATCTCCTCGCCGCCGCCATGGCTGTGGCGTTCAAAGCGGCTACCCGGGGCATAGCGCACGATCGAGGTGGCCCTGGCCACCTCGCCGCCACGGCGATCAAGCAGCCGTCGCTCCACACCAGCCATCGGTGAGGGCGTCCAGGTCAAGGTATTGGTGTCCAGCGTCGCGCGCTGGCTGAGGTCGGCATGGAACTCCATGGCGTCGATTCTGATCAGCCCACTGGGTATCTACCTCCAGCTCCGCCTCCCTGCCCAGGCCCTACAGCGATCGTGACGAGAACCTCTGGTGGCTGTCGGTGAACGCGACGGGGATCCTGCTGCTCTGGGGGAATGGCACGAACGGGCAAGGGAGTTTGGGGGATCGGATCCGGGCTTGCCTGAGGTTCATGGGCCGAAGGCCAGAGACAACGCTGGATGCCGTCGCGTGTCAGTGAACATCCAGACCATCGGCCAGACCATCGCCTCGAGCATCCCCATCTCCGCGCAACGCCAGGGATGCTCGGCGAGAGCAATGGTTTGGGGCGATCAGCCTTGGGGCAATCAGCCTTCCTCCCAACGAAATCGCTGATCGTCCCAGGATGTTTGATCTTCGATCGGTTCAAGGTGGGTTAGAACATCCACTCGCGTCAGAGTTTCTGCAATCTCCCGCTCGAGTTGTTCACAAAAATCATGGCCAGCCTTCACGGTCCAACTACCTGGCACCAAAACATGAAGGGAGACAAATCGCCTGGAACCGGCCACACGTGTCCGCAAGGCATGAAAGCGGATGTCTCCCGTTGCATAGGAGGAAATGATCTGATCGAGCAAGCGCTGTTCATCGTCAGGCAACGAACGATCAAGCAGGCCAGATGCGGTCTCATGTAGGAGCTTCCAACCCGTAAAGGTGATATTTAATGCCACAGCGATTGCAATCAGAGGGTCGAGGATCATCAACCCTGTTACCTTCACCAGGCCAAGTCCCAGAACAACACCAAGGGAAGTCCAGACGTCCGTGAGCAGATGATGGGCATCGGCCCGCAGGGTGATGGAGTGAAATCGCCGCGCAGCCTTCAGAAGCACCCCTGCAACCAGGCCATTGAGCGCCGTGGCCAGCAACGAGACGGCCAGGCCAATGCCCAGTTGTTCGAGTGGCTGGGGCTGCTGTAGTCGTCCGACAGCAGCGACAATGATGGCGACCGCCGCTGCGACGATCAGTACACTTTCAAGGCCACTTGAAAAGTATTCGGCCTTGAAATGTCCGTAGTGATGCTGGCGATCTGCCGGTTTGGCTGCCAGGCTGAGTGCCCAAAAGGCTCCGATCGCTGCCACCAGATTCACCCCAGATTCCATCGCGTCGGATAGGAGACCCACCGAACCCGTGAGCCTCCAGGCCCACGTTTTGAGAAGGATGGTCGCCACTGCCGCTGCCACCGAGAGCAGCATGTAGGAGCGAGGGGAAGCAAACATCATGGGGATTCACCAGGCCAACTCTGGCCGCCTGTAAAGCATTCAGCAGGGCAGGTTCCGTTTCCGGGGTCCACATCCTCTGCCTCGCTGTCCCCTGTCTAATGGGGGAGGTAAGCGAGGTTGGCGTGATCGCGGTGTGTCGATGGGGTATCTCCACTCCAAAAGGGCATTGAGAATCCGATCCAGGCCCGTGCTGGGCACGGCTGCAACGTCTTCCACTCCGGCCAGTCCCGGGCACGCCATGGCGGCATCCAGCCGGAACCGGCAGATTCTGGAGCTGGGCGGCTTTGAGCCCGCTCAGCAGGGGGGGGCTTCCAGCCTGCGCAGGGTGAGATGGCGATGGCCAAGGAGATTGGTCTTGCTGGAGGTGCCAGTGCCATCGACCACCAGCGTGCTCCCAAAACGGGCCAGCTCGCTGGCGGCACGCCCGTGGAAGGCCCAAGGGCGAAGGCCATCTTGGCGAGCCGGACCGATCCATGCACGCCATCACGTCCCCATGGTCAGCGCTCCCCGAGGGTCTGCAGCCGGGGCGTGACATCCACAAGCGGGAAGTCGCTGTCCCCCCATCCGTCGGGAAGGAGAAGAGGGGGGGCACCGGCACCCGGCGCCGCTGCGGGCCCTGCGCTGAAGGCGGCGGCGGTCCAGGCCAGCAGGAGGCCCCGCAAAGGGCCACCGCCATTGGCTTCTGTGGAACGCAGGTTGAAGTGATCGCCTGCCTGCACGAGCACCAGGCGGTGCCCGCCGCCGGTGTTGCGGGCCTCCTGGGCCATCGGAGTGATCGCCTCAGGACCTGCCGGAACCACCCAGTCGCGGCTGCCGCTCACGAGCAGCGCCCGGGCGTTCATCCCCTTGCCCGACCCCACATCAAACAGCAGCCGCATGGGCGGGCTCACCGCCACCACTGCCACAACCCGAGGATCGTCTCCACCGGCCCGGTTGGCGCTGGTGAGGAAACTGCACTGCAGCACCCAGCTGAGATTGCGGTTCGGATCTCTGAGATTCCCGCAGGAGCTCTGCAGCAGGGTGGCACTGGGCCTGGCCCCGGCCAGCTGGAGCACCGTGGTGGCTCCCCAGGACTGTCCCATCGCCACCACCCGATCGGTGATCACCGAACCAGGCAGGCTGAGGCGAGCAGCGGCGGCGGCATCAATCGCCGCGGACACATCCAGCGGCCGCAGCCGCAGGTCATCGGGGTCGGGCGGTGGCACCTTGCCGGAGAGCATGGCCTTCTGTTCGGCCTGGTCGCTGCCGGGATGGCGGGGCAGCAGCACGCTGTAGCCATGGCTGGCCAGATGGACGGCCCAGCCCTCGAAGTTCAGAGGATCGTCCCAGAGCCCATGGGAGATCACCACCAGACGGCCGTTACCACCGCTGCTGGGCGCCATGGTCACCACCTGCAGCGGCTCTGGGCGATGCGTCACGGGGATGGCCACCTGCCCGCGGATCGACTTGAGGGGCCCGGGATTCCTGAGGGCCGGATCGATTCCCGCCGGCTTGCCGCTGGTAATCAGCGCTTCAGCAAGTTGCTGTTGACGCACCAGCCGGTCGAGTCCGAACACCACCTGATTCAGGTCAATCAGAGCGGTCTGCCCCGGCAGCGCCTCAAGCAGGTCGAGCAGGCTGAGGTGCCCTTTGGCGGCACGGCTATTCAAATCGGCTTCGAGTTGCTTCGCATCCAGGGGAGTCTTCAGCCCCTCCACCTGCACCAGCGCCTCCAGCACCAGCAACGCCTGGTTGAGCAGGGGCGATCCGGCCGATTCCTTCAGGAACGACCCCACGGGGATGGGAAGGGGAGTCTGGAACAGATGCAGCAGCCGCTGGCTGAACCTGCCATCGGTGGCCTGGTCGAGCTGGGCGAGGTCGCTGCTGCCCTGCAGGAGGCTCTGGGGGGAACGCAGTTCCGCCACCCGCAGGGTGAGGTTGGTGTCCACCACGGGGATGCGGATCTCGA
>JBIKUY010000078.1:0-7328 GCA_044347355.1 Prochlorococcaceae cyanobacterium
TGGGGTTCACCCGGAAGCCGGCGTCCTGCAGCCACCGCAGGCTCTCCCACTGGCTGGTGGGGCGTGGAGGATCCGATGGCTCGTCGCCGGTCTCGGGCGTCCAGTCGTCCGGCAGGTGCAGGGTGTAGGCGAAGAAGTCGAGCCGCCGCGCCGCCACCACCTTGGGGTCGAGCTGGCGCAGGGTGCCGGCACAGGCGTTGCGCGGGTTGGCGAACAGGGCCTCGCCGCGGGCCGCTCGCTCGGCGTTGATCGCCGCAAAGGTGCCATCGGGAATCAGGGCCTCACCGCGCACCTCCAGCCAGGCCGGGGGCTGCCGCAGCTGCAGCCGCAGCGGCACGCTCTGGATTGTGCGCACGTTGGCGGTGATCTCCTCGCCGTGCTCCCCGTCGCCGCGGGTGGCGGCCCGCACCAGCACGCCGTGCTCGTAGCTGAGGGCCAGGGCGTTGCCGTCGATCTTGAGCTCGCCCACCATCGCCAGCTGGGGCAGAGGCGCACCTGGCTCGGGGGTGCGGTCGAGCACCTTGAGCAGGCGGGCGTACCAGGCCTCGAGCTCCTCCAGGGAAAAGGCGTTGTCGAGACTGAGCAGCCCGATGCGGTGGGCCACGCTGGTGAACCCTTCGGCCGGGGCGCCGCCGATCCGCTGGGTGGGGCTGTCGGGGCTGAGCAGCTCCGGCTGGGCCGTCTCAAGCGCCTGGAGTTCGCGCAGCAACCGGTCGTAAACCGGATCCTCCATCACTGGAGCATCCAGCACGTAGTAGGCGTGGGCGGCGCGGTTCAGCAGCTGGCGCAGCTCGGCGGCGCGGGCCTGCTGGCTGGCGGGCATCAGGCGGCGGCCAGATTTTTGATCCGGTCGATGCGCCACTGCTCATCGAGCTTCACGAAGGTGAAGTCGAGGGGCAGTTCCTCCTTGGCCTCGGAGATCAGCTTCACGGTGAGGATCATCTGACCGTCCTGGAGGCGCGGTCGGCCGCTCTTGAGGTTGCGGTAGCGGTTGAGCTTCAGGCCAGCCAGGAAGGTGATGAACTGCTTGCGGTTCACATGGGTGCGGTAGTTCTTGGTGGTGAGCAGGTAGGCCCCATCCACCTGGCCGCTGGCGATCTGGGTGAAGAACTGCTTGATCAGCGGGTTGATGCCGCGGGCGCTGAGCACCAGCTTCACCGCTGTGATCGTCCAGTAGAGGAGCAGGGCTCCACCCCCGGCCAGCAGGGCCTTGGTGCCGATGCTGGTGACCAGAGCCGAGTCCATAGGCCGTGAACACGCGGTTGAATGGCCCGTGAGTCTGACTGACAACCCCACCCGCGTGCCGCTCGAACCCCTGCTGCCGCTGTTTCACCGTCTCAACCGGGAGCATTTTGCGGGGAGCCTGGTGCGCGATGGGCAGCCCCTGGTGAGCCTGCGCTGGAGCGACGGGCGCATGCGCCGCAGCGCTGGCCTGTATCGCTTTGGTCGCCACGGCGATGGCCGCGAGCTCAGCGAGATCGTGCTCTCGCGGCCCCTGCTCGACCCCCTACCCCGGGAGGCCCTGCTGGGCACCCTCTGCCACGAGATGATCCACGCCTGGACCCACCGGGTGCTGCAGGTGGGGGAGGTGCACGGCCCCCATTTCCGGGCCCGCATGGCAGCAATCAACGCTGCCCAGGGGGAGTTTGTGGTGAGTGTGCGCCACCGCTACCCGGTGCCGGGCGAGACGGCCGGGGGCGCCCCGGCTCCCCGCTGGCTGGCCCGCTGTCCCCGGTGCGGCGTGGCGGCCCCCTACCGCCGGCGGGTGAAGGGCCTGGCCTGCCGGTCCTGCTGTGAACGCCACCACGGCGGCGCCTGGCATGTGAGTTGCCTCTTGGAGTTTGTGCAGGCCGCCTGATGGGCTGCCCAAGGCCGATCCGCTGGTGCAGATCGGCAGCGGTCTGACCCCTTAACGTCGGCCCGCGCGTCTGAGCGGTGTGGCTGTTTTCTTCTGGAGCCTGGAGTGGAGCGGCGTGGCCATTGCCCTGGTGGGTCTGGCCCGGGAGCGCTGGCTCTCCGCCAGACGCCGGTAACGTTGGGGCATGGCAGAACGCTGGTCTGATCCCGCTTCCGAGCGCCCCACACCACGCCCCATTCCCCGCTCGTCGCTACGCCCACAGGAGACATCCCGGCGTGGGCCTGATCCGCTGGAGCAGGGCATCGACCGTCTGGTGAGCGCGGGCCGCCAACTGGTGGATGGGGTTTCCGGTGCGCGCCCGGGTTCCCGCAGGGCGGCCCGCGCCGCTGCGCCGAGCACCGGGATGCGGCCGCGGCTCGGAGAGCTGGGCCGCTGGATGGAGAACAAGCTGGACTGGATCCTCGAAGACGACCATGACTGGCGCGAGCCCTGGCAGGCTCCCAGCGAGCCAGTCCGCCCGGTTCCCGGTCAGACAGAGGTCAAGCCAGCCCAGGTCGAGGCCCCAGTGCCGCGGCGGCCGGACCCGTCCCTGGCCAGCGCGCGCCGCCAACCGCTGGACGCCATCTCCAGGCGGGGGCCTGCGCTGCGGCCCTCGGCTGCCCCAGACCAGGACTGGCCAGACGACGACAGCTTCAGCCGTCCCCGCTGGCAACGCACCGCTGCCCAGTCCGCCCAGCAGCCCCTGGATCCCCGGGGCTCAGCCGCTGAACGCCTTGCGCCGGATGGCCCGCCCCTCGCGTCCCGCCCCGTGCCCCGCTCCAGTCGCCGCCGCCAGCCTGATTAGGGTGGTACCACCGCAGAGATCACGATGAGCAGCCTGGTAGTGGTGGGCTTCCCCAAGGTGGATGAGGCCGAGCAGGTGCGCCGCGAGTTGGTGGACATCCAGCGGGAACAGCTGATTGCCCTGGAGGACGCCGTGGTGGTGGAGCACGACGGCGAAGGCCAGGTGCACCTGCGTCAGTCGGTGAATCTCGCCGCCGCCGGTGCCCTGGGCGGTGGCTTCTGGGGAACGCTGGTGGGCTTGTTGTTTCTCAACCCGCTACTGGGTGCGGCAGTGGGGGCCGGGGTGGGGGCGGCATCGGGGTCGCTGTCGGACATCGGCATCAACGACACCTTCATGCGCGAGGTGGGCGAGACAATCCCCCGCGGCAGCGCTGCCCTCTGCCTTCTGATCCGGGAAGCCACCGCCGATCGGGTGGTGGAGCGGCTGCGGGCCCATGCCCCCCACGCCAAGTTGCTGCGCAGCAACCTCAGCCACACCGATGAAGAGCAGCTGCGTGAGCTGTTGGAGCGTGCGGCCCGCCAGGCCGAGGCCCTGCGGCTGTCCTGAGCCGCCGGCCCGGCACGCGTAAACTGCTGCCCCGTTGTTGCAGTTCGCGGTTCACTGGAGTCACCAGCTCCCTGGGTAGCTCCTGGGCCATGTCCTCGGCTGAGGTGGCTACGGCCTCCACTCCTGTCTGCAGCAGTTCCAGCAGGTCGGCCCACTGCTGCACCAGTTTGGTGCGGGCCGGGTCCGAGAGCTGGTGGCGAGCTGAGGTCATGGGTTGCCTGGGAACGCTGCAGGCATGCTGCGCCAAGCACACCGGCTGTCAATGCGTCAAAGCTGAGCTGCTGGCAGTTGTCACATGGATGGCAACCGGACCGTTGACGACCGGAGATTGCACTCGATTGCCGGGTGTTGCAGGACCCAGCCAGGTTTCCAGGGCGGGTGAGAACACCTCACGGATCACGGTGAGCGGCAGGCCGCCGCGGAAGAAGCGGTAATGGCGGCTCCAGAAGGGCCCGCTCACGCCGAATCGCCGCTCCAGCCAGGGCGCCGTGACCTGGGCCAGGCCGTCCACCTCCCGGAACAGCTCGGCCCGGTCGCTGGTGAGGCTGCGCCAGATCGGCTGGTCCCGTTGCTGCAGGTGCGTGTCGGCAAGGGTCTGATTCCACCAGCTCTCTGCCCAGGCCAGGGTCTGGTTGCCGCAACGCAGCCACACCTGGCGGCGCAGCAAGGGCGCGGCCAGCTCGCCCACCTCCGGCGGCGGCGCTGCGCCGCGGCTGGCATCGGCTGCCGCGGCCGTCTCGGGGGCCATGGCGATCAGCTCGATCTCCACCGGCTCGCCACTCAGGGATTCCAGGTGGCGGGTGGGGCTGCCGTCACCGAGCAGCAACAGCCGCCAGGGTCCGCTCAGGGGCTTGGGCAACGTCTCCAGGGCGAGGGTTTCCACCCCGATGCTCCAGAGCTGGTGCAGGCGCAGCATCGCTTCAGACCAGGCTGTACCCAAGCCTTCTAGCCAGGCGGCCGCAGTGCCGGTGGATCCGCTCGATCTCCGCCGGGCTGAGCAGGTCGTTGAAGCGGCCGCTGGCATTGAACAGCGGTTGGTTGATCTGCTGGTTGCGCAGCTGGCGGTGCTCGCTCGGTTGGCTGTCGGTTGCACCAGCATCAGCTGCCAGCTCGCCTTGGCCGCCTCCTTCGCCGCTGTACCAGCTCACCTGCTGCTGGTGGTACTGCAGCTGGGACGGATCAAAGGCCATGCCCAGGCGCGGCATCAGCTTCTCGAGTGTGGCCTGGGGGTCCTGCACCAGATCCTCGTAGCGCAGCAGGCTGACCTGGGGGTGGGCTCGCCAGCGCAGCACCCGGCCGTTGTCGTGGCGCCAGCGGCGCAGCGCCTTGCCGAAGCGGCCGTAGCGGCGCTTGAGAGAGGCCACGCAGTCGCGGGGGTCGCGGCTGATCAGCACGATCCGGCTGGAGGGGGCGGCATTGAGGATGAAGGCCAGGTGACGCACGTGTTTGGGGGTTTTCTCCACCCAGATGTCGGTGGCGGTGGCGGCGGTGTCCGCCCAAAAGCCCTCCAGTGCCTGTCGATAGCGCCGGTAGCTCTGCTTCTTGGCCACGCCGCTCTCCCCGGGGATGGCATGGATCCGGGGATGGGCGCCGATCAGGCGCGTGAGGATCGAGGTGCCGGAGTGCCCGCAGCCGCACACGTGGATGCCTCCGGGCAGGGCTGGTCGCCAGAGTCGCTGCATGGGCTCAGTCTGCCCCTCAGCCCCAGTGCTGCTCGATCCAAGGCACCGGCATCGCGAAGCGGCGTAGATCCCGCCAGTCGCCCTGCTCCAGCAGGCGCCGCAGGTGGGCGCGCCGGCCTGCATAGGCGGGGGACTCCGGCTTCCAGCGGCCCTCCTTGACGTCGGAGGGATTGGGGCCGCCCGGAAAGGTCACGATGCGGCTGCCCGCAGGCAGCCGGGCCGGCCGCAGATAGCGCAGGGGCATCGGGCCAAGGCAGTGCAGCCGGAAGTGTCGGGTCCAGCCGCGGGGCCAGAACTGCAGCCGATCGCCGAGACAGTGGCTGATGAAGTGCTGCTCGTAGCCGAAGCGGTCGGCGATCGCCTGGGGGTCGCGGCGGAAGCGCTCCAGGATCTCGGGCTGGGAGCCGATCGGGAAACGGAACACCGATGTCTGCCCCAGGCCGCTGAGGGGCCGTGCCCAGTTGCGCTCCAGCACCACGTCGTGGGCTGCGGCATGGCTGAAGTAGGGCGCGATGTCGCCCACGATCACCGAGTCGAGATCCACGAACAGCGCCGGACCCTCCAGGCCATCCAGCCGCGCCCCCCACAGGGCCACCTTGCGCCACTTGCCGCGGGTGTTGCCTGGTTCCGGGCAGCCCAGTTCGGGCAGGGGCAAGGGGCGGATCGCCGGGTCGAGGCCGCCGGCATCGTCGGTGAGACACACCAGCTGGAAGGGTGGAGCGAGATGGCGCGCCAGCATTTGCTGCAGCCGGTTCACGTAGTCGGCGCCATACTTGCGACCCCATTTCATGCAGAGGATCAGCTTGCTCTGACCGCTGGACGGGGGGCTGGGGGGCTGCTGCACGGGCTGGGATTCAGTAGTGGAAGGTGGCGATTTCCCGGGCACACACCTCCCGGATCCGTCGCTCACAGGTGGCATTGAGCACCTCCTGCCAGGGCCGGCGGTCGCGGCGCACCTGGCCCTTGGGCCGCTGCTGGGGCAGTGCCAGCGGCGCGCTCAAGCCCAGCCGCTGGCCCAGGGCGGCCAGATCCTGGGGCAGATGTTCCTGGCGCAGCATCACGTCCACGATCGGTTCGTCGTTGATCGTGTAGATGGGCCAGTTGGAAATCTCGCTGGTTGGACACTGCAGCAGATAGGTTTCCAGTGAGATCGGTTGCCGTTGTTTGCGGGTGCGCCAGTAATAGCTGCTGATGGCTTTGTCGAAGGGATTGCGCTCCACGCTGATCTTCAGATAGTTGTCCCACACAGCCCTGCTCACTTCCGCCCTCACCTGGGCGGCGCTCATGTGGTTGTAGAAGCGTTTTTTCAGCCGGCCGCGGCAGATCAGCCTGAGCCAGTCGTGGTAGCTGTAGCGCCCCAGCGGCGCACGGTAGTGGCGTGGACCGAGGTGTCCCAATTGGCGGTTCAAGCGTTCATCCGCCGAGGAGATGGGGGTGATCACATCGCCTGGGTCCATCACCGCGCGCAGGACGATTTCAATCGCGGTGCCCGCAGTTTTCTGGGTTTTCAGAAAGATGAAGCGGTGTTGGTGCGAGATCAGCATCGAGCCCGAGGGAAGAATGGGGGCTCCTCAGAAGCCGCTGCTGATGCTGATTCGCTTCTGCAGACCCTGGCGCTCAATCACGGCCGTGTCCCCGCTTGCCGATAGCAGCCGCCAACCGCTGTTGCCGATGGCTTCGCCGCTGGCGGCACTGGTTGAACTTCCATCCAACTGGAAGATCGCCGAGGCCGGAAGGCCAGGGACCTGCACCACTCCCACCAGCTGGGGTACTTTCACCGCTGAGGCTGGGGCCGGTGCAGCGACGGCACGCTGTTTGGGCGGAGAGGACTGGGGAGAGGCTGGAGGAGCGGGGCTACTCACCCTGCTGGACATGGGAACCTGAAGCACCTTGGCCGGCGGTGCGCTGCTGGGCGGCAGGCTGGCCAGTTCTTCCATCCAGGTTTCCAGCGGTGGCGGGGGCAGGCCGTCGCCGCTGGGGGCCTCGGGCAGAACCTGGGGACTGGGGCTGGTCTGTCCCACGCTGGTGAGCTCCGGCGCAGGCGGGGCGAAGGCTGGACCCAAGGCCCGCAGTCGCTCCACCAGCAGCATGCTGCGCTCCTGGCGGATGGCCTGCTGGCTCTGTTGCCAAAGGGTGAGGCCGAGCAGGGTGAAGCCGGTGGTGAGGGTCACCAGCAGGCTGATGCCCACCAGGAGCCAGGTGTCCCCCGGGGACATGCCGCTGGGTCGCGGGGGCCCAGCGGGTCTTGCCCGGGACCGATTGGGGGGCTCCGGCGCTGGAGCTACGGGCGTCTCGCGCACCTCCACATCGATCGGTGCCTCCGGGGAGAACACCCGGTTGAGCACCTGCTCAGCGCGCAGCTCCCAGTAGGCCCGGGAGGTGGGGATGGCGCGCACTG
>JBIKUY010000088.1:0-6995 GCA_044347355.1 Prochlorococcaceae cyanobacterium
CAATGTTGCCGCCCAGCTCCTCACTACGGGCGTCGGTCGTGGCCAGGCCCCAGGTCACCACCGAGCCATTCCGCTTCAGTGCAGCCATCGAGGTGGAGCTGGTGAAGATCTCTTTCACGCCCCCCTGCAGGTCGACGGCCACCTGGCTGCTGTCGCCGCCTTCCTTGGCTTCGCCCCAGGTCACCACGGACCCATCGCGTTTCAGGGCGGCATAGGCACGGCGTGTTGAAAACACCCGCTCAACCCCGCTGCTGAGGGCGCTGGCGACCTGGCTGCTGTTCCCGCCTTTGCTGCCGGCTCCCCACGTCACCAGGCTGCCGTCAGCGCGCAAGCCGGCAAAGCTGTGCCGGTTGGCGAAAAGATCAATGAACTTGCCCTGCAGGCTGGGTGGCCGATCCCCGCCGTCATAGCTACGTCCCCAAGCAATGATCGATCCGCTTTCCGTCAGTGCAGCAAAGGCACCTTGGTTGCGCCATTCATGGTTGGATCGACCCGGTTCGGCGATGCGGATCGTGATGAGGTCGGATTTGCTTCCTGGGATCTTGATCGCCGCCATCTTGATCACCACTTGATGAAATGAAGCTAAAAAGATGCGATGTACTCGTCTAGTTCTTGTCGTGTTTTGTGACCTGGTCGCTTCCGTGTTGGATGGACGGGGCCTCCGCTCTTGTGGTTGCTGCACCTTCGCTGCAGATTGATGATCGTCCGCAGCTGAAGATCAAGCCTTTGTTATGTCATTTTGGCTGATCCCTGCGGCCCTGCCATTCTCGTCGACCTGGCTAGGCCTGTGGTGGGGTCGATGCGCTCGGCTAGGGCAGCCACCGGCACCATCACCAGCAGCGACACAGCGCAGATCAGCCACTGGTCCGGGGCCAGGGGAGCGGTGGCGAAGAAGCGGTTCATCCAGCCCAGTTGGCTGAAGCCCACTTGCAGCAGCACGGCCGTGCCGATGCCGGCCAACAGGATCGGGTTGCGCTGCCGGTGCCGCCAGCTCCCCTTGCTGGCCTGGCTGATGCTCACCAGATACACGATCTGTGCCAGCACCAGCGACTGAATCGCCATGGTGCGGGCCAGCGGCAGGCTGGAGCCGTGGGAGCGCGCCCAAAGGAACACCCCGAAGATGAAGCACCAGTAGAACGCCGACACCAGCAGCACCTTGCGCACCAGGTCGCGGCTGAGTAGTGGCTGGGCGGGCGGCCGGGGCGGTTGCTGCATCAGCCCGGGCGGCCGGGGCTCGAAGGCCAGTGGCACCGACAGGGTGAGGGAGCACACCATGTTCAGCCAGAGCACTTGCAGAGCCGTGACCGGCAGCTCCAGCCCCAGCACCGCCCCCAACAGAATCGTCATCGAGGCGCCGCCGTTCACCGGCAGCACGAAGGCCATCGCCTTGCGCAGGTTGAGGTAGACGGCCCGGCCTTCCTCCACGGCCGCCTCGATCGTGGCGAAGTTGTCGTCGGTGAGCAGCATGTCGGCTGCCTCGCGGGCCACTTCCGTGCCGCCCTGGCCCATGGCGATGCCGATGTCGGCCTGCTTCAGGGCTGGGGCGTCGTTGACGCCATCACCAGTCATCGCCACCGCCTCCCCCTGGGCCTGCAGGGCCCGCACCAGGGCCAGCTTCTGGGCGGGTGCCACCCGGGCGAACACATCGGTGTCGCGGGCGATGCGGGCCAGGTCGGCGGCGGAGTTCTGATCCAGTTCCCAGCCTTCCAGGGCCCGCACCTGGCCCTTGTGTCCCAGCCCGAGCTGGCCGGCGATGGAGCGGGCCGTCTCCAGATGGTCGCCGGTGATCATCTTCACCTGGATGCCCGCCTGCTGGCAGGCGGTCACAGCCGCCAGGGCCTCAGGGCGAGGCGGATCGAGCATGCCCTGCAGACCCAGAAACTCCAGATCGCCGGCGAGATGGCGGGGTTGCAGTTCCACCTGACTGGGTTCGGCATTGCCGATGGCGAATGCCAGGACCCGCTCCCCCTGGCGGGCCATGGCGCTCACCGCTGCTTCGATGGTGGGGCGATCGAGCGGAGTGCTGCTGCCATCGGCCTCTAGCTGGCGGCTGCAGCGGGACAGCACCGCCTCCACCGACCCCTTCATCAAGATCCTCTGGCTGCCGTGCAGGGTGGCCATGAACTGTTGCTCGGAAGCAAAGGGGATCGCGTCCCGCCTGGGGTGCTGGTTGAGGGCCTTCTCCCGGTCGAGACCCATGGTCTGGGCAGATTGCAGCAGGGCGGTTTCCGTGGGGTCGCCCACCAGGCCTTCCACCCGACTGGGGCGGGCGTCGTTGCAGAGCAGACCCGCCAGCAGCGTCTCGCGCAGGGCCACGTTGCGGGTGAGGGGATCATCGCCAGCCTCCACACCATCGGCGAGGCCAGCCTCCCCCCGGACGCCGCCATTGGGCCACAGCCGATCAAGGCTCAGCCGCTCCCCACCGGCGTGGATGTGCTGCACCGTCATGCGGTTCTGGGTGAGCGTGCCCGTCTTGTCGGAGCAGATCACCGTGGTGCTTCCCAAGGCCTCCACGGCTGGCAGCTTGCGGATGATGGCGTTGCGGCGGGCCATGCGGTTCACGCCGATGGCCAGGGTGATGGTGACAATCGCCGGCAGTTCCTCTGGAATCGCCCCCACCGCCAGGGCCACGGCGCCGTCGAACATCTCGGTGGCCTCCCGGCCGCGGGCCAGACCCACCAGGAAGGTGAGCCCGGCCAGCACCAGTACCAGCTTCAGCAGGGTGTGGCTGAAACCGCGGAGTTTGCGCGTGAGCGGCGTGCTCAGGACGGCCTGCTCGGCCATGGAGCGGGAGATGTGACCCACCTCGGTGGCATTACCGGTGGCCACCACCAGTCCGCGCGCCTGGCCGGCCGTGACCAGGCTGCCGGCATAGGCCATCCCCAGGCGTTCGGCCAGGGGCGCGCCGCTCTCCACTGCGGTGGTGCCCTTGCGCACCGGCAGCGACTCGCCGGTGAGGGCTGATTCGTCAACGGCGAACTGGCGGCAATCCAGCAGGCGCAGGTCGGCCGGCACTTTGTTGCCCGCCTCCAGCAGCACCACATCGCCCGGCACCAGCTGATCGGAATCCAGCCGTCGGGGCTGGCCGTCGCGCACCACCTCCACTTCGGTGCGCACGCTGCGGGCCAGGGCGGCGATAGCTGTTTCGGCCTTGCTCTCTTGGAAGAAACCGATCACGGCGTTGATCAGGGTCACGCTCCAGATCACCCAGGCATCGTTGGCCTTGCCGATCAGCACCTTCACCAGCCCCACGGCCAGCAGGGTGTACAGCAGTGGGTCGTTGAACTGGCTGAGAAAGCGAAGCCAGCCCGGCTTGCCGTGCTTTTGCTGCAGGCTGTTCTCACCCCACTGTTCCAGCCTCTGGCGGGCCACCGCGCCGACCAGTCCCGTGCTGCTGTTGGTGCCGAGCTGCTCTAGCAGCATGTCCACCGGCTGGGCGTGGGGGCAATCGCCCCAGGGAGGGGTGATGGCAGGGGCGGGAGCGGCCATGGGGGCAGCGGCGGAGAGGAGCGGACGTCAGGGCCGGTCCTCTCCATCCTGATGGGGTGAACCCGACACGGAGTACTGCACCCGCTGGGGGAAGGGGATTTCGATGCCCTGGTTGCGGAAGGCTTGCCACACGGCGGTGTTCACCGCACTGCAGGTGCTGATGTTGTTCATCGGGTTGGCGATCCAGAAGCGCAGGGCGTACTGGATCGCTGAGTCGCCGTAGCTCAGCACCAGGCCCCGGGGCGGGGGATCGGCCAGCACCCCGGGCACGCCGCTGGCCGTGGCTTCCAGCAGGGCCACCACATGGGCGGGGTCATGGCGGTAGGCCGCCCCCACCAGCACCTGGCTGCGGCGGAGCCGGTCGCTGCCGGTGTAGGTGGTGGTGGTGGCGGTGAAGAACGTCTGGTTGGGGATCACCAGTTCGGCGTTGTCGCGGTCGCGCCAGAGCACGGCAGCCCGCAGTCCCAGGCTGCGTACTTCGCAGGGATCGCCATCCACGAACAGCACGTCCCCGGGTCTGACGGAGCCTTCGAGCAGCAGCCAGAGCCCACTCACGAAGTTGGAGAACACTTCCTTGATGCCGAAGCCGATCCCCACCGACAGCCCACCGGCGATCGCCAGAATCGCCGTGGCGTTGAGGCCGAGGTGATTGGCCACCCAGAACAGGCCGACCCCCACAGTGAAATAGCGCAAGATCACCGCAACAGCACGCCTGCTGCCCTCACTCATCACCAGCGCCCGCTGCAACAGCCAGGCCATGCCGCGGGCTGGGGGCCCGGAGCCGACGATCACCAGGTAGATGACCACGACAGCCATAAACAGTCGTCCCAGGCTGAGCGGCACGGAGAACCACTCCCCCACGGGAAGGGACGCCAGATCCTGCACGCTGTCGAGTTGGTTGATGATGGACAGCACCACCAGCAGCAGGTAGGCGGGGCGTAGCAGGCGGCTGTCCAACTGATGGATGGCCGCGCTCGGAAGCCAGCGGCCCAGAAGATCCGGTAGCAGTGCCAGTCCCTGCCAGCCGAGGTAGAGCATCCCCAGCGAGAGGGCGAAGCGCCAGGGCTGTCCGGTCTGGGCCAGCAGGATGCTGCCCAGGGCGATCGAGCCCAGGGCCAGCGGACGCAGCCAGGGGCGCAGGCGGGCCTCGGCGGGAAGCCTGCGGTGGAGCAGGGCAGCGGTCACGCTGGGCACGGCCACCAGCAGCAGCTGGGCGACCACCGAGCCCCGTTGCAGGTAGCCGATCCAGCCGATGACCTCGTGCAGAAACAGATCCATCAGAGCGGGCTCATGGCGTCGCCCCATGCAGTGCGGCCCGCAGGCTGCCCGGCAGGATCTCGGCGGCCTGCCGGGGCGTGAGCTCTCCGAACAGCACCCGGCTGAGCACGGCGCTGATGGCTTGCTCGGCCTTGACGTTGTCGATCAAGCTCAGAATCAAGGGGGTGGTCTGCTTGGACTGCTCAGCGGATCGCACCATGGCATCCAATGCGGCAGAGCTGGCCACTGGAGCTGGCACAAAGCGGTTCACGGGCAGCATCACCATGGTGGTGAAGGTGAGGTTGCGCTGCACCAGGGGATTGATGCTGAAGCTGGCCAGTTCCCGGGTGATCCGCCGCTGGGCCGGGCTGGAATTCCGCCCGAACACCAGCACCCGCTCCCGGTTGATCGGCGTGGCCTCACCCCAGCGACCGCCCGGCAGGCTGGCCACACCCAGGCTCGCCCCCAGGGTTTGGCGCAACAGGCTGAGGTTCGAACTGCGGCACGTGATCCAGTCGAGATCTCCGCTGGCCAGCTGGTGGGCCAGCTGATCCTGTTTGTCGTGAAAGCTGATGCTCTGCTGCAGGGAGGCGTTCTGAAGCCAGGCCAGCCAGCGCTCCAGGCTCTGCTTCTGCTCTGGGTTCAACGATTGATGCCCCTCAGTCGCCAGCAGGGCCTCGGTGGCCCCCAGGCCGCCCACGGTCCAGAACAGATAGGTGGGGTTGCTGCTCAGACCCACCCTCAGCCCGCGGCTGCTGAGCTGCAGCAAGCCGTCCAGGCTGGCCGGGCTGCCTTCAGGCAGCCGGTCGCGGTTAAAGCAGGCCAGCTGGGGCAGTTGCAGCACCGGTAGCCCCGCCAGTCTTCCGTCGCTGAGCCGCACCCGCTCGACCATGTCGGGTTCGATCTGGTGGAGGATCTCCGGCGAAAAGCTTTCGCTGCGCACCAGGTTCAGCCGCTGCAGCTCCAAGGCCGTGCGCGAGTTCACCAGCAGCAGATCCGGACCGAGCCCGCCCTGCTGGCGGAAACGCAGCTGACGCACCAGATCCTCTTCCGGAAACGTCATCAGCTGGAGGTCCACGCCGGGGTGGAGTTCGCGGAAATCGTTGCTGAAGCGCTCCATCGCTTCGGCCGCCCGTAGGCGCAGACCGTTGTCCAGCCGCTCGTCGCTGTTGATGCCCACGGCCAGGTACACCGTGCCCCATAGGCGGGAGCCGCTGTTGTCCGGGGCCTGGGCGAGCTGCAGCACCAGCCAGCCCGCCAGGGCCGTGAGCCCCGCCAGCAGGGCCGGCAGCGCGGCCCGTGGTGGCGTGTAGCGCAGGAGTTTTCTGGGGCTCACTCCTCCGGATAGAGAAGGCTGGCCAGCTCCTCGGCGTCCACGTCGTAGACCCGCGCCAGGGTGGTTTCGATGGCGCTGGTCACCACATCGGGCAGGAAGCGCATGGCGTTGAGGGCGTCATCGACGATCTCCTCGTTGAGCAGGGGGTCGCCGCCCAGCTTTTCGTCATTGATTACCGCCATCACCCAGCTCTGGTAGGCGGTGACCAGATCGGCGAATTCGAGCTCCGGGTCGTTCAGATCCAGGGCCATGGGGCGTCTCCAGGGACGTTGCCTCTGCAGTTTGCCCACTGGCGAGGCCCTGGGACCAGCTGCCGGACCACTGGCGAGGATGGTGGGCTGTGTTCCGTTGCAACCTTCCCGCTGCCATGGCCGATCCCGCGCCGGAGGCGACCCGCCTGCAGGCCACGTTGGTGGACTTCGCCCTGGCGGAGCTGGTGCGCCAGCACCGCGCCAGCTTCCAGCCGCTGTGGACGGCGGACAGCTGGGCCAAACTGCTGATCTGGCTGGCCCTCAACTGCGGCTGCAGCGCCGCCGAGGCCGACCTGCAGCGCTTTGCCGAGGCCCTTGGCCCGGCCCTGGGGGCGCGCCTGCGGCGGCTCTACTTCCAGCGCGAGCTGGAGGACCTCGATCTGCAGGTGCTGGCCGATCCCGCTGAAGCCCAGGTGCTGGTGCTGCCGCTGGGCCCGGATGCAGCCGCGCTTAGCGCCGGGCGGATTGCCCAGGCCGTGGAGCAGGTGGGGCTGGCGCCACGGCTGGTGCTCGATCAGGAGCGCTGGGGCAGGCTGGAGGGGGCCGTGGCGATTCCCTGGCGGCCCCAGCCATGACCCTGATCGCCGCCTACCGCAACGCTGGTTTCGAGGCCCTGGCCGATGGGGTGATGGCCTTCTTCGACCGCCGCCCCGACCTGCAGC
>JBIKUY010000079.1:0-7286 GCA_044347355.1 Prochlorococcaceae cyanobacterium
CGGAGATAGCCGTTGAACCGGGGCGCCAGATCCAGGGTCCAGACATTCAGCTCCCGCCCAGCCGGCCCGGCGCCGGGCCGCCGCGGCCCGCAGGCCGCCAGGGCCGCCGAGCCACCCCCCAGGGCCAACAGCCGCAGCAGTTCCCGTCGCTTCACCAGCGGGGATAGGGACATCGACTTCAGCTCCATCGCATTCAGCTCCTCGGATTCAGCCCCTCACACCAGGAGCAAGCTGGCGCCAGAACAGCAACTGGAGGGAACACAACAGCGGCGCCAGCAGACCGGTGATCAGGGTCTGGGACAGCAAGGTGTGCAGGGCCGCCACATTGGCGGCTCCCCACCACAGTTGCTGCAGCCAGATCAGCCCCCCCTGCATGGCAGCGCCGAGCAGGGCCAGCAGGCCCAGGTTGAAGCTGCGCTCGATCGGTGGGGCGATACGGCCCAGGCGACCCCACCACCAGCCCAACAGGGTGAGCACCGGGATCTCGGTGATCGCCCCGGCGTGGAGTGCATCGAGCATCAGACCAAGCCCCAGACCGGCCGCCGCTCCAGAGAGTGGGCCATCCACCAGCGCCCAGGGCAGCAACCAGAGCACAGCCCAGTTGGGCGATATGCCCCCCAGCGACAACGGTGCCGGGGCGGCCAGCACGAGCAGAGGCACCAGCAGGGCCGTCGCCGGTGTCCAGCGCTGGCGCAGCAAAACGCTCATCGGCGATCTCCCTGCACCTGCACCTGCACCCAGTCGACTGCATCCACCGGGGCACTCAACTGCACCACAGCTTCCGGGGCCGGTACGGCTCGGTCGTTGACACTCTGCACCACCCCGATGGTGAGGTTGGGGGGCAGGAGCGTACTCGCAGGGGAGGTCGTCACCACATCACCGGGGCGAACCCCCACGTCCTGCTCGATGAAGCGCAGTACCGGCCGTGAGGTTCCGGCACCTACCAACAGACCGTGGCGCTGGGCACGGCCAACCCAAACGCCGATCCGGCTGGAGGAGTCGGTGAGCAACAACACCGTGGCCGTGGTGGGGGTAACGCTGGTCACCCTCCCTAACAGGCCTCCAGGGGCAATCACAGGATCGCCTGGGCCGAGGCCCTGCAGGCCACCACGACCGATCAGCAATTGCTGCCACCAGCCCTCGGCCTGCCGGGAAATCACAGGAGCACTCACCAGGGTGCGATCCGCCCGCTCCAGATCGAGCAGCCGGCGCAGCCGCTGGTTGTCGGCCTCGAGCTGCTGCAGCCGCACCTGCCGGTCAAGCCGCTGGGCAGCCGTGAGCCACTCTGACTGGGCACTGCCCGGCCAGAAAGGTCGACTGAGCAGGGCGTAGACATCGAGCACCCCCGCACCTTTGCTCAGGCGCAGGACCACCAGGAGCGAGAACAGCACCATCCAAGGCCAGGCCAGGGAGACCAGGCGCAGTGGCGGTAGGCGCAGCCCGCGGCCCTGCGATGCCATCAGGCTCAGGCCATCGGGCGCACGAAGTCAGGCGTATCCAGCACCCGCTCCAGGGTCTTGTAGTCCTCCAGCACCATGCCGCAGCCCTGCACCACACACAGCAGCGGCTCCTCGGCCACGTGGGTGAGGATGCCAGTCTCGTGACTGATCAGGTCGCTGATACCGCGCACCAGAGCACCGCCGCCGGCCAGCATGATGCCGCGATCCACGATGTCGGCCGCCAGCTCGGGGGGGGTGCGTTCGAGTGTGCGCTTCACCGCCTCCACAATCACATTGAGCGGTTCGGCCATCGCCTCGCGGATGTCGCCGGCGCGCACGTTGATGGTGCGGGGCAACCCCGAGAGGAGATGGAGACCGCGCACATCCATCGCGATCTCATCGTGCTCGTCGTCGGGGAAGGCGGAGCCGATTCGAATTTTGATGTCTTCAGCCGTGCGCTCACCCACCACCAGGTTGTGCACCTTCTTGAGATACACCCCAATGGCGTCGCTGAGTTCATCGCCGGCCACCCGCACCGATTCGCTCAGCACGGTGCCCCCCAGCGACAACACAGCCACCTCAGTGGTGCCGCCGCCGATGTCCACGATCATCGTGCCCACGGGCTCAGTGACCGGCAGACCGGCGCCGATGGCCGCGGCCACGGGCTCATCGATCAGGTGCACCTCACGGGCACCAGCCAGACCGGCCTCGCGCACGGCCCGGCGCTCCACACCTGTAACCCCGCTGGGAATACCGATCACCAGGCGGGGCGCCACGATGCCGCGGCCCTCGTTGCCCTTCTGGATGAACGATTTAATCATCTGCTCGGCAGCGTCGAAGTCGGCGATCACGCCGTCGCGCAGGGGCCTCACGGCGCGAATGTTGCCGGGGGTGCGTCCGAGCATCAGCTTGGCCTCCTCGCCCACCGCCAGACAGGTGTTGCGTTCCAGATCGAGGGCCACCACCGAAGGCTCCTGCAACACGATGCCCTTACCGGACACGTACATCAGGGTGTTGGCCGTGCCGAGATCAATGCCGATGTCGCGGGAAAACTGGAAGCGACGAAAGAACACGGGGCAGACCCTGGCCGGCAAGCGCCGAATCATAGGGGGGGGTGTGACAGACAGGCCTCGGGGTGGAACTGAATCAACAGTGGCGTCCCGAGGGGTGCCGCATCATTGATCCAACCAACAGAGGAGACCCGCCATGGGCGTCAATTCCATCACCCTGGTCGGCCGTGCCGGCCGCGACCCTGAAGTGCGCTACTTCGAGTCCGGCAGCGTGGTGGCCAACCTCACCCTGGCGGTGAACCGCCGCAGCTCCGGGGACGAGCCCGACTGGTTCAACCTGGAGATCTGGGGCAAGCAGGCCCAGGTGGCCGCCGACTATGTGCGCAAAGGGTCCCTGCTCGGCATCATCGGCAGCTTCAAGCTCGACCGCTGGACCGACCGCACCAGCGGGGAGGAGCGCACCAAACCCGTGATCCGCGTGGATCGTCTGGAGCTGCTCGGCTCCAAGCGGGACGCGGAGGCGAGTGGCTTCGGCGCTAGCGCCAGCGGTGGCTTCGGCGGCGAACCGAGCGAGGAAGAAGTGCCGTTCTGACACCCGCACAGCGGCAGGCCGCTGCGGGCATGGACTGCACAGAGCTGATTGACCTGAACCTGCGAACGTTGGCCAATCAACGCTTTCGCCGGCGGCCTACCAGCCCAAACCCGAAGCCATGGCGGCGCTGGAGCCCGCGGGAGGGCGGCATTCCGCCGACGCGAGCTCCAGGGGCACCAACTCAGTAGCGGTAGTGCTCGAGTTTGTAGGGCCCTTCTACCGGCACGTTGATGTAATCGGCCTGCTCGGCGGTGAGCTCAGTGAGCTTGGCGCCGATCTTGTCGAGGTGAAGGCGAGCCACCATCTCGTCAAGGTGCTTAGGCAGCACATACACCTCCTTGGCGTACTGCTCACCCTTGGTGAACAGCTCGATCTGAGCCAGCACCTGGTTGGTGAAGGAGTTGCTCATAACGAAGCTGGGGTGGCCGGTGGCGCAGCCGAGGTTCACCAGCCGACCCTCGGCCAGCAGAATAATCTTGTTGCCGGAAGGCAACAGGATGTGGTCCACCTGGGGCTTGATGTTGTCCCAGGGGTACTGCTTCAGCGAGGCCACATCGATCTCGTTGTCGAAGTGGCCGATGTTGCACACGATCGCCTGATCCTTCATCTGGATCAGGTGCTCGTGGCGGATCACCTGGAAGTTGCCGGTGGCGGTCACGAAGATGTCCACATCGCGCACCACGTCGTCGAGACGCACCACGCGGTAGCCCTCCATGGCGGCCTGCAGGGCGCAGATCGGATCGATCTCAGCGATCATCACAGTGGCGCCGAGGCCACGCAGTGACTGGGCCGAACCCTTGCCCACATCGCCGTAACCGAGCACCAGGGCCACCTTTCCGGCCACCATGACGTCGGTTGCGCGCTTGATGCTGTCTACGAGCGATTCGCGACAGCCGTACAGGTTGTCGAACTTGCTCTTGGTCACCGAGTCGTTGACGTTGATCGCCGGGAAAGGCAGCTCGCCGGCCTTCTGCATCTGATAGAGACGGGCCACACCGGTGGTGGTCTCCTCAGTGACGCCCTGAATGTTGGCGTAGATGCGGGAGTAAAAGCCAGGCTGGGCGGCCAGCTTCTGGCGGATGCTGCTGAAGAGGGCTGTTTCCTCTTCGTTAGAGGGATTGTCGAGAACGGAGAGGTCCTGTTCTGCCTTGGTGCCCAGCACCACCAGGCCGGTGGCATCACCGCCGTCGTCGAGGATCATGTTGGGGGTGCCGCCATCGCCCCACTCGAGGATGCGGTGGGTGAAGGCCCAGTACTCATCCAGGGTTTCGCCCTTGTAAGCGAACACGGGGACGTTGGCGGCAGCAATCGCGGCAGCAGCGTGGTCCTGGGTAGAGAAGATGTTGCAGCTGGCCCAGCGCACCTCGGCGCCGAGGGCCACCAGGGTTTCAATCAGAACGGCGGTCTGAATCGTCATGTGCAGGGAGCCCGCGATACGGGCGCCCTTGAGGGGCTGCTCAGCGCCGTATTTGGCACGCAGGGCCATCAGACCCGGCATCTCGGTTTCGGCGATGGCGATCTCCTTGCGGCCGAACTCGGCCAGGCCGAGATCGGCGATCACATAGGAATTGGTGCTCTGCAGCGCAGGGGCAGTGGGTGTGGCCACCATGGGTTGGTTACTCCGAAAGAACGGCTCGCTCCCGGCTGGGAGGGCGTGGTTGGGAAAGTTCTGCGGAGACGCCGAGGCTTCGGGCTCGCTGACAGGCAATCTACAGACAGTGTTCTGTTCCGCGTGAAACCCGATCAGCCGGCAGACGTCACCGACCTCCCGCCCAATAGGGGGGAGATCCATCGACTGGCGGATGCGGACGCCACCCGGGCCCTGGGACGGGACCTCGCAACCCGGTGGCTTAGCCAATCCACTCCTGCGGGGATGATGCTGCTGCTGAAGGGCGATCTCGGCGCAGGCAAAACCTGCCTAGTGCAGGGCCTGGCTGAGGGGCTCGGCATCGAAGAACCGATCACAAGTCCCACGTTTGCCCTGGCCCAGCACTACAGCGGCATTGCAGACGGAGCAGCCACCGCCCTGGTCCATCTCGATCTCTATCGCTTGGATCAGCCCACTGCGGCTGATGAACTCCTCGCCCAGGAAGAAGAGCAGGCGGTGGCCAGTGGCGGGCTACTGGCAGTGGAATGGCCTGAGCGCCTGAGCCGGTGCCCCGCGGGAGCCTGGCAAGTGGAGCTGGTGCTACTGGATCACCGGGATCCCGATCGGGGCAGGCAGGCCGCGGTTCAGTTCGAAGAATCAGGACCGCCTGACGATCGGCGCTGAAACACAGCAGAGGGCACGACCAGCAGCAGGCACCGCCGCGATGCATCAATGCGGCATCGCACCGAGTCACGGGCGCAGTATCACCCAATACGCAGCTTTATGCTTTCACCGGTCACGTCTTTGGTCTAGAGTGATAGACTGGATTTCACTGGCCAACAGCAATAGCCAGTAAAAATATGCGTATAGCAGGCACTTTCAGCACAGATACTGAAATCATGGATCAACAAGAGTCGAACATCTTGCCGGCTGATGGGGATCCGGCCTCTGGATCCGAGGACAATGTCGGCACGACCACAGTCCGCACCAACCGCACCGATGGGCTCGGCAATCGGATCGGCTATACCCTAACCACGGCAACCGATTGGGATACCTGTATCGAAATTTACTACTTAGACGACAATCTGATCGGCAGCAGCTACTCGGACATTTATGGATATTCTCAGAACACCACCCGGGAAGCTCTATTTAATCAGCATGGGATCGCGATTGCATATCGCCACACTTCGGAGTCCTCGGATGACTCCTTCAGTGACCAGTGGGTTGAGATTTACGACACAGACGGCAACCTGCTCTCCAGCACCTACAGCAACAGCAATGGCGACTGGGAGACGATCGAGCGGGTACTCCCCCCGGATCTCTCCATCGGACGAGTGCCTCTCAGCCACGCCCTTCTGATCTCCGGGGCATGGGCTGATGGCTCCGCCTTCCAACGCACTGAACTGTTCAACATCAACGGTCAACTGGTTCGCTCGGAGAGCGTGTTCGCTGATGGCTTCTCCGAGCTGTACAGCCTGGCGCCTGTATACGGCAATGACGGCGACCTCGAGGGCTACCAAGGCACATGGACCTGGACCGACGAACAGGGTGAGACCACGAGCTCAGAGTGGATCGATCGTTTTGATGCTGAGTTAAACCCTATTTTTAACGCTTCCGATTTCCTGGCTTTTACCAAAGGACTGGTGAGCGCGCGGGGTGAGCTAACAACCGGTCGCGAATTGATGGACGGCTTGCGAGGCCCAATGGCCTACAGCGGCCCTACGGGCAGCGCTTTCGAAACAATCGACGGTACAAACCAATGGCAACTCTTTGATGACGAAGCAACAAACCACTCAGACACGGAAAACGGCCCGGATGGCGCGATTGATGATCCAACCGATCCCGACATCATCAATCAATCAGGTCTTGACGAGCTCTCAAGCACCTCAAACCCTCCCCCTGCCAGCAGCGTTGATTCGAAAGCGCAGACCAATCCTGCAGAGACACCTCTGGCCATCACCAGCGACAAGAGGGACATCAAGCTGAACAGCTATGACTACCAAGAGTTCACCCATGCAACACTGCTCGGCGATGCAGAGCTGATACTTCGCGGCAACAGGCTGAGCAATACTCTTGTCGGCAATGATGGAAGCAACACGATTGGTGGCGGCCGCGGCAAGGACCTCATCAGCGGTGGTGAAGGCGGCGATCTCTTCACCCTTAGAGATCAGCGACGCTCCTACGACACCATCACGGATTTCAATGCAGATGAGGACAAGTTTTCCCTGAAAGGCAAGATGTTCCGCGATCTGTTCACCTCATCCGGACTCGATGAAAAGGCAATCGGCAAACGCTTGATCTTTGAAGATCTCTCCAGCAATTTGTTGTTTGTCCCACGGAGTAATGAATCCAACTCTCGGCCGATCAAACTGGCTGTTCTGGCCGGGCTGGAAGCCTCTGAGTTCAGCTCGGATCTGTTTGTCCTTGGCTGACCATTCTCGAACCTTCACCTGTGGCACGGGATTCCCACCCTCGCCAGAACTGGGGGTGATGGTCGATCAGCTCAGCAGCTCCCCTGTGCGCTTGTGAACGCCGGAATCGTCAATGCCGTTCAAGAACCGAGCCACATCCGCGCAGAGCGGCTGGGGATCAATGGCGCCCGCCCCCTGACACACCAGGGCGCCACAGGCACTGGCGAAGCGCATCAGCTCTAGGCC
>JBIKUY010000141.1:0-5578 GCA_044347355.1 Prochlorococcaceae cyanobacterium
ATTTCCCTGTTCCGGCTCCAGCAGCCAGAGTCCCTGTCACTGCAGCCAGGGGCTGCGCACCTAGCCACTGATCCGTTGCATTTCCGAGCCTCGGGCATCGCTTCCGCCAGCGGGCAGCATCTTTTGCTGGCCGATCCCGCCGTGTTCGGCAGCGGCTGGCCGGATGCTCCCCGCTGGCCCGATGGCTGGCTGGAGGCCATCGCTGCCGTCGCACCACTGCTGGTTTGGGCTCCTTTTGAGTGGGAGCCTGCCCTGCGGCAACTGCCGCTACCGGATGGGGTGTGTTGGCGTTGGCTATTGATTGAGGCACCGTTCAGCCCCGCCCTCGAGCAGGGCGAGGATGGAATGGCTGCTGAGTGTCCATGGGATACGGGTTTTGAGCCTTGGAGCGATCCACCCCTGGTTGCAGTGGAGCGTGCGGTGCGTCGCCAGTTGGTGGCCATGGGGGCTGAGCCATTGATGTTGAGTGGGGATTGATCCCCCTACACTTCTGCTCACGACAGCTCAGGGCATGGCGAAGGCCACACGCAAGTCCTCGACAGTGGCAACACCAGCCTCGGCCCATCCTTGGCGCTTCTCGGCCATGCTCCTCTCTCCGTTCAGGGGGCTCGATTCCCTGTGGCGCAAGCGTGGAAAGAAGGCCTCCCGCCGACCGAAAGCTGCGAAGGCAGCAGTTTTGCTGGGCCTGGGTCAGAAGCGGACGCTTGCGCAGTGGAAGGAGACTCGCCGACGCGTCACCGCAGAGGTGAAGGACCATCTCGCAGAGCAGCAACCGGTGCCCGCCATCAAAAAGCTCACCCGCGCCCTGTTGGAGGATCCCCAGCACCCTGCGTACCACGAGCTGCTCCGGAAAGCTGTGGAGCAGCGCCGTCAGCGGCGCCTCAAGGCCGGCAGGAAGGATGGCTGGGCTGAACTCCCCAGGGAGCTCAGGCAGGAGGCGCTGCAGCTTGAGGCGTTCACCGCTTATGTAGATGAACTGGAGCAGTTGTTCGATCGAGTGGGCATTGCGCCGTTGAGTGCACCACCCCCTCCCGATCAGCTTCAGCCTCCGAAGCGGGGCCCTACCAACGCCTCCGCATCCCAGACGTTGCCGTCCGAGATTGCTCAACCCTGAAATCTACATCCCGTCCTTCACCTTCAACCCCTGAAGTGACGAACGAGCTGCTCTGTCAGTTGGCGAGCTCTCGCCTCGAAGCTGTGGTGCTCACGCACCTGCCGGGCCACCTCACTGAGCAGGGAAGCCTGGCCGCGCACAGCCATGGCGCGCTCCAGGCTGGAGGTTGGGTCGCCCCCCACCGGGTGGCAGACCACCGCTGCTTCCAGCTCCGCTGGGCAACCGGGCGCCACATCAGTAATCACCGGCACGGCGCAGGCCAGCACATCAAAAATCCTGTTGTTGAGATAGCCGTAGTCGGCCATGGCCTGATGGTGATCGTTGAGTACGGCTAGAGCCCGGCGGTAGCGGTGGGGCAGATCCCGGTTGGCGATGCTCGTGGCGGCAGCGTTGATGCCCAGCCGATCCCAGCCATCGCCGATCAGTTCGAGAGGCAGCCCCGCCTGGCTGAACGCCTGCACGATCGGCCGGTTGACTCCGCGGGTGTTGCCCACGAACAGCAAGCCGCTCGCCGCCGGATCTGGGAGGCCGTAGTGGCAGAAGCCCGTTGCTTGAAGCAGGGTGGTGGTGGGCCGGCCGCTGAGCCTGGCGATACGGGGGCGGTCCTGGCTGCTGGCCACGAACAGCAGGTCGTAGCCAGCCAACTCGATGGCGGATGGGTTGAGGGGCCAGCTGATCAGCCAGAGCGCCTTCCACCCATAGGGCTGGTGGGCCAGCCAGGCGGGTGGAGGCGCGAATTTGCCGCGCAGCACCAGCAGCCCACTGCCCGGGGGAGGGGGGGGGCTGTTCAGCAGGTTGTCGCGGTACAGCAGTCGTGTTTCCCAACCCAGGCGCTGCAGGCCGAGCTGGAGGCCGCGGGCGAAGTGCACATCCCCCCAGCCCGCGTGGGCAGCGGGGTCTGCGGGAGCGGCAATTAGCAGGTCAACATGCCGCATGGATGCAACGGCTTGCCCGCCTATCCTCGCGGTTGGCCCGGATGCCATGCCGCCGATTCCCGCGCCCCAGCTCGAAGCCTCCCCCTGCGGTGGGATTCACCAGGCGATGAACCGCCGCCAGCTGGTGCGGCGGCTCTATGCGCTTGCGGGGGTTGATCGCTATGGATTTGTGCTGTCCTGCGACCAGGCCTTGCTGCTGCGGGCCAATCCAGAGTTTTGGCCCCGGCTGTTCGGCTCAACACTGGTCGAGTTGGACGGAAGCGCCGCCGATCGTGGCCTGCTGCTGGCCATGCCATTGGCGTGGTGTCGGGGACTGGTAGACCCAGAACAGGCACCCCGGCTACAGGCGCTGCTGGCGGATGCCACACCCGTGCCCATGGGCTCTTGGCCTGCTGAACCCGCGCCCCAGGTTGCCAGCCTGAGCCCTTCGGCGCTGGGGCAGCAGGTCACCCGTTACGACGCCCTGCTCACCGACGAAGCACCTCTGGCGCCTGCCCTTGCTGTGCAGTTGCTGCAGTTGGAGCGCCAGCTGCGCTCTCGTTTGGCGCCTGGCTGTTGGCCTGGGCCCGAGGCTCTGCGTCGCCCCTTCCCCACGGCTGACTGGCTCGCAAGGATCCCTTCTGATCCTGCCGGGTTGCAACGCCTGGCTGACCAGTTGGTGGCGCTGTTGCATCTGTTGCCGGCGGGGGAGCAGGTGCATTACGCCAAAGCTCTCCAGGCAGTTCTGGAGCAAGGCCTAAACCAGAGCGACCTTGGGCCTTGGCTGCGGCTGCTTGAGGCCTTAGTGGGGGGGATGAACAGCCGAAACTCCGAACTGTTCGAGGTGGGGGCTGCCCTGCGCCGGGCAGGGTTGGTGCGGGGCGCAACGCTGCCGGATCCCGGCGAGCGGGGCCTGGTGCTGATGCGCTTGATGCAGGTGGTATTCGGCGAGGCCCCGCCCGCCCATCTGGAGGCATTGGCCGGAGCGATCGATGCCTTGGTGAGCGCCATTGGCTCTGCAGTTGATCTGGAGCAGAAGCGGACCCTGCAGCGCCAGTTGGTGGCGATCGTGCACAGCGGCAGCTGCAACCTTCCACTGCTGCGAGAGCTGCTACCGGTGCTGGAGCCCGAGAGCGGTTATCGCCTGCCCACCCTGCTGCCCCCCTCGGCCTGCCTGGTGCTCGTCAAGGGGGTGCTTCTGCTAGGGGATGCCCTGGTGTCGCGGCTCGACAGACCGGTGCGGCGGGCCTTGCTGGCCCTGGTGGAGCGCGGCCTGCCGCGGCTGTGGTGGCAGCCGGAGCTGCTGGTGAAGCTGCTGCACGACTTGCGGCGTTTTCCCTTGCAGACCAGTTGGCTGCTGGCAGACGACGCCGACCTGTTGCCCACCCTGGTGCTGCTGCACAGCCGCGGTGTAGCGCCGCCAGCCCCGGACCATGGCCCAGAACCCCTGCAATTGCGCCCCCTGGCCCCGGAGGAGCTACCAGCGGAGCCAGAGGATCCACGCCGGTTGTTGCGCCTGCAGCTCACCCTGCTGCTGCGCTTGGTGACTGGCCAGGAGGAGCGGGGAGCGTTGCTGCGCCTGGTTAGCGCTTCCGTCAAGACGCCGGTGCTGCGGCTGCTCGACGGCGACGACGAGGAGGCCCTGGTGCTGGCGGTGGCCGCCGGCCTTCCTTCTCGGGCGGTGGGTCTGGTGCGGTTGGCGGCGGATCGTCTGAAGGTGCCGGAGCTGTTGCCTGTGCTGCTTCCTACCAGCGGCGGGGTGGAGGGCGTGTTTGCTGGCTGCCTGGCCCAGTGGCGCCAGCTGCTGGAGCCGCAGGCGGCGCGCCCCACCTTGCCGATCACCGTGCTGATCACCTGCCACCGGCCGCGTTTGGATCTGCTGCACCAGGCGTTGCAATCGCTCGCCCTGCAGAGCGTGGCGGTGCAGGAGGTGCTGGTGGTGGATGACGGCTCTCCGGTTGCCGAGGCCGCCGGTCTGGCTGAACTGCTGCAGTCCGCCGGCGAGGACCTGGCGCTCCCCCTGCGGCTGCTGCGCCAGGCCCACAATCAGGGCCAGTATGCCTGCCGCAACCTGGCGATCTCCCAGATGACCGGCGAGGTGCTGGCCATCCACGATGACGATGATCTCTCCCACCCCCTGCGCCTGGAACGGCAGTGGCAGCGTCTGCAGCAAGGGGCGGCGGCGGCCTACACCAGGCACGTGCGCCTCGATGAGGCCACGGGTACCCCTCAGGCCGATGGCGATGGGGGCGCGTTCTTCGGGGATGGCATCACAACCCTGTTGATACCCCGCCAGACGGCGCTGGATCTCGGTGGGTTCTACCCCGTGCGCTCCCGCGGTGATGTGGACTTTCGTCGTCGGCTGGAAGAGCGTTATGGGGCGGCCAGGGTGGTGCGGCTGCAGGCGCCGCTCTATCTGATGCGCGGCTCAGCAACGACGGTGTCGTCCGCCTTCGAGTACAGCTGCAGCTTGGGACTACCCAACTGGCGTCGGTTGATGCGCCAGGGGCTCCTCCCATGAGCGGGGCATCCGCCGGACTGGCCCCGGTGTTCATCGGCCTCACCACGATCCGCGGTCGTGAGGGGGCCTTGAAACGCACAGTTGATTCTTTGCTGGCGCAACAGTTACCCACCGATGGCAGGCGCGCGGAGCTGCATCTGTTTCTTTCTCGGGAGCCCTACCTACTCGACCGGGGATTTGCCTCAATCCCAGGCTTCCTGAGGCGTCGGATCTGGCGTTCCCGCATGGGGCCGGGTCTGCGCCTGCAGGTGCACTGGACTGCGAATTGGGGCCCGTACCGCAAGCTGTTGCCCATGCTGGAGCGGCTCACGCCTGCGCAGGCGGCTCTTGATCCCCTGCTGATCACCGCCGATGACGACACCCTCTATCCCCGCGACTGGCTCAGGCGGCTTGTGGAGGCACAGGAGCGCTGGGGCTGCGTCGTGGCTTTCCGGGGCCGGCAGATGGTGCTGGAGCAGGGGGAGGTGGCGCCCTATCGCGACTGGCGGGTGAATGACGAGCGGCTGTTGCGGCCCAGCCTGCTCACGGTGCCAACTGGCAAGGATGGGATCTGCTACCGGTTCAGCCAGCTCGACTGGCGGGTGCGCGATGTGCAACAGGCCCTGGCCATCGCCGGCCACGCCGACGACCTTTGGTTCAAAACCCACACCCTTCTTACCGCTACACCATCGCTTCTGTTGCACCACAGCATGGCTCAGCAGTTCATTGAGTTGAGCAGCGTGGGGTTGCCGCTGAAGCGTGGTGTTCCCGGCCAGCCGATCGGGCAGACGTTGTTTCTCTCGATTAACAAACGGGGAGGGAATGACATGGTTCTACGGGAATGCCTTGGGTATCTACAGAAGAAGTCGATGGGTGCCTGGGTGATGTTGTAATGGTCTTCCGTGCTTCAGTAGGAGATTGTTGATTGCTAAAAAATGAACCACTAATCGAATATGGGTTGCGATCTAAATGCCTGATTTGATCTGAATAGCCTCGTTTCGGTTGGATTATTCGTGGACGGGTGAGGCCTGGAACAGATAGGGTGAATCA
>JBIKUY010000091.1:0-6915 GCA_044347355.1 Prochlorococcaceae cyanobacterium
GCCGCCAATTCAGCCCACCGCTGCGAAATCCGTCGCGTGGCCGTCCACTTCTATCCCGCTGGCATCAAAGGCGGTGCCCATCCCTGCGAGCAGCAGTTCCTGGGCCGCCGCGGCAAGCCCGTCAAAAAGATGCGGCTGATCCCTGCCGAGAAGGCCTTCGCCTTTGCCCGCAAGCTGCAGGGCACCCCCGGCTGCACCGTCTCGGTCTGCTGAGCCCGAGGGCTCAGGCCCGGCTGCCGGTTGGTGGCTGGGCTTTGAGCAGTGGGCTGGCAAATGTGAGTTTCAGCCCATCGAGGCCATGGCCACCCGCACCCGCAAGAGCGGCACCGGCAAGAGCAGCACCCGCAAACCGCGGCCACAAGCAAGACGCAACACCGCAGCCGACGCCGCTCCTCAGGTGTCAGGCATCAGTGCGGCGGAGCGGAGCAAGCTGGCCCAGGAGGATGCGCGCTGGCGGACTGAGAGCGACTTGCGCACCCTTCGGCAGGCCGAGGAGATTCGGCGGGATCCAGCCCGGCTCAAACGGGCAACCACCATGGCTGTTGAGGAAATGAAGGCGCTGCAGGCGGTCCGGGCGATCAAACGGGGGCGTTGAAACTGCCTCAAAGCCAGGCTCGATAGCGGCTGCGCTGCCGGCGGGCTCGGGCTTTGGAGCGAGCACTGCCGAACTGGGGACTGCTGCCGTCACGGCGGCGCCGCACCCAGATGCCGCGGCGAATCAGCCGAGAGTCGTCGGGATTGGCGCGGCGGGCGGCAACGATCGCCCCATAGCCCTTCTTCTGTATGCGTTGAGCGCGGGAGCGGGCCTGGCCGGCGCTGGCGGCCGGCACCACCGTGGCGGTGGATCGGTTGCGCCAGAACACCAGATACCAGGCCATTCCTTCATCCCCTTCTGCGATCAGCGGCGAGGAGCAGCCGCCCTGGGCGTTGTGCCTTTGACGGCTTCCAGGTAGAGCTCGGCCGTGCTCAGGGTCTGCAGGTTCACCGTGCCGCCGTGTTCATGGCCGCTCTCCGGCACGGCAGCGGAATACAGGCCGCTGCGCTGCTGGAACAGGAAGCTGTACACCGGGTGGCGGCGCAGCTCCTCCATGTAGTCGCCATCGGAGAGGGCAACGCCATCGACGGTGAGGGGTTGGCCCTTGCCGTCCACCGGCAGCAGTCGCTCGCGGCCGTCCACCTCACCCAGCTGGAAGTGGCCGCCGCACAGCGTCACGAAGGTGTCAAAGAACGTGCCCCGCTCATCACCGCCAACACGGCCTTCCGCCTCTGAGAACAGGCGCTCCATCAAGCGCTCCTTGCGCAGGTTCAGCACCTGAGAGCGGGCCTCGTCTCGTTCTTTCTCCACACTGCGCACCCGGCGCAGGTTGGCCTCGTTGAGCTGGCGCTCACGATCGGCCACCTGTCGTTCGAACTCCTCGCGCTTGCGCTCGGCGTCCTGAAGGCGGGCGTACTCGTCCGGGTTGATCTCCGAGAAACGCGACAGCTGGGCACGGGCTTTGCGCAGCTCCTTCTCCAGCTGGTTGCTGCGGCGACGTTCAGCCCGCAGGGGATCAGCACTGCTGGGGCTGGTGGCGGGAGGGTCGTCGCTGTCACTGCTGCCGCCGGGGCCGCTGCTGGGATCGGGTGGGGCAGCAGGATCGAGGTTGTCATCGCTGCCGCCCAGATCGATGCCGCCAAGGTCGTCCTCGTCAGTGTCGAGGGGGTCAGGGTCAGCGCCAGCTGGGGCGTTGGAGCCAGCAGGGCCCTGGTTGGGTTGCTGCTGCGGCTGGCTGTAGTGCTGCCACGGGGCAGCAGGGGCCAGGGGGGCTGGAGCGCTGCCGCTGCTCGAGCGGCTGGAGTGAGAGAAGAAAGAGGAGGGCATCACCCATCACGGCTGTGGTGCTGCGGGCGCCCCGTCCGGGCTGCGCTCGCACTCCCTGTTGCCAGCTCCTCAGAGCCCCAGCTCAGTTGACTCATCCAGCACTGGTGCGGAGCGCCTCGCTGGCAGATAGATCCACTCCCCAGCCGGCAGCGGCGTGGAGGGCAGATAGCCCGGAACCAGCAGCAGCGTCCCCGCAGAGATGGGAGTGGTGGAGCGGTAGACGGGCAGCAGCAGGGTGCTGCCGGTAGGTAGGGGTTCGCTGCTTGGCCAGCTGCTCAGCTCGGGGTTGAACTGCCGCAGCAGGGAGAGGCTCAGGTTCTGACTCTCCGCAACGCTGCTGAGCGTCTCGCCCTCGGTGGTGACGTAGGGCTCGCTCTGCTGCAGCACCGGGTTGAGACTGCGCAGCTTGCTTTCGGTGGTCCCGTGCCTTCCCGCCAGCACCGCCAACGAATCGCCCTCCACGGCAGTGATCGTCTGGGTGCTCTCCAGCTGGGGGTTGAGCCGCCGCAACGTGGCCACGGTGGTGCCGTAGCGCTCGGCAATCAGGTTCAAGGTGTCACCAGAGCGGAGCACCAGCACGCTGTGGGGCCTGAGCACCAGCTGGATCGCTTCCCCCAGCAGTGGCTGCACCAGCAGGCCGATGCCACCGGGGCCGTAGTCCGCCCCGAAGTGCTGCACCAGACAACCCGCGAACTGGGCTCGGCCGCCGCTGGGCAGCCCGCCCTCGGGCGAGAGCTGGGCCAGATCCCCCAGCCACATCACCCCCTGACAGGGCGCCTGCACCGTGCCCAGCAGCGTTGGGTCCCAGGGCAGTGGCGCCTCCTCGCGGAAGCCCGGCGTGCCCCAATCGAGCTCGGCCGCCAGCCAGTCGAAGGTGTTGCTGGTGCTCACCGGCAGGATCGCTGAGCGGCAGAGGTAACCGCGCAGCAGGACATCGCCCGGGTCGGTGAGGGCGGTGTCGTTGTAGCCGCTGACGATCCCCTGCTGCTCCAGGAAGCAGTCGATCACGTGGCGGCGGATCGGAACGGGGCTGCGGCTCTCGGGCCGGTCCACCTCAAACAGGCAGAGGCGGGCGTTGGCGTAGGCCTGCAATGCCAGCCAAAGGGGTGCAGCAACAGGCGGGGCCACCCGGATGTCGATCGCCGGACTGGCCGCAGGCTGCGCCACCAACTGGCCCCACAACGGGGCCTTTCGCAGGGGGTTGAGGCCCTGGTTCAGCGGCGAGAGGGGCTGCTCCATTTCTCAGCCCCGCACCAGGGATCCCCGAAAGGGGTCGGGGTTGCACTGGCGCCAGTTCTGCAGCCGCGGCAGCAGCAGCGCCAACTGGCCGATGTGCTGGCTGCGCTGCCGCCCCAGCACCATCGCCGGTGATGGTCCCGAGGGGTTCCACTCGCTCTCGGTTTCCTCCAGCAACAACTCGGTGGCGTACTCCACCACCGCCAACTTGCTGAGTGGCAGCGGGTTGGGCACCACCCCGCCGGCCACCCCTTTGCGGCTGCTGCGCACCGGGGCGTTGAGATCGGCATGCGTCAGGGCCGCCAGCTGCTGATTCAGTTCAGCAATGGCATCGAGATGGCCCTGGGCCGTGCACACCCCGGTGGGGTAGTGGGTCTGCAGCTGGGCCATCTCCCGGTTCAGGGCCGCAAGGGCAGCACTGGTGACCGGGATAGAGAGGGCGATGCGCAGAGCCTCTGCGTCACCAGGGCGCCAGGTGCAGGTGGGTGGGGAGGACTGGGTCATGCCCTCCCTTACCAGCTCAGTCGCCTGGGATCGCCAACCCCAGCTGCTGGCGCAGCTCAGCGCCGTCGATCACCCCCCGCTCGTGCAGCACCAGCCACTCCTGCACCGAAGGCTGGGGTTTGCGGGGAGGCAGTGGCGGCACCAGCGGGCAGATCTCCACCGTGCAGGCCGGTTCATCGGAGAGCTTCTCGCCGGTGAGCCGGGTCCATTGCTGCAGCAGGGTGCTGAGCATCGAGCGCTTCTGACCGGCCAGGCTCTGCAGCACCGCAAAGCTCTGGCCGGCGGTGAGCGAAACCTCCAGCTCGGTGCGGGCTGGGCCATGGCCGCCGGCGGGGATCAGGGCATCGCGGCGCATGGCTTCTTCCAGCTGCTGCAGGTACGCCCGGTGCTCCGCCAACGAGTGGGCCTCGATTTCGACCCACTGGAACATGGCGCCCTCCGGCAGGTCCATGAAGGAGGAGGTGGAGAGCACAAGCCGCTGCGGGCGTTGGCCTTCTGCGCCGGTCCCTGCAGGAGAGCCAAGGGCGCCGTCGCTGCGGCGGAAGCCGTAGGCATCCACCAGCCCCGTGCGCACACCCACTGGCAGGGCGGTGCGGGAGAGGAGGTCTTCGTATTCGCTGCGGCACCGGTAGTGGTTGAGGTACTGGTGCGCCAGGCCCAGGTGAGGCAGATCCCCCTCTCCAAAGGCGGTGCCATCCACCGAGTACCAGAGGGCGGGCAGGTCAAAGCGCTGGGGGAGAAGCGAAGGCTCACCCACCGGCACCACGTCGTAGCCATCGACAGCGCCGGGGTTGGGATTGGCCTGCCAGCTGCGCAGCACCAGGCCGTCATCGGTGACCGACAGGCTGCGGTAGATCCAGGCCTGCGGGTCGGGCACCAGGCCGCCGTGTGCATCGATCACGATGGTGGGGACCGTTGCGTTGCCGCTGGAGAAGCGGGGCGGCAGTGCCTGATGGCGGGGTTCGCGCCAGACGATCTCCACGGGCCCCGATGCCGGAGCCGCTGTGGCGGCATCGGTGGGCAGGCGCCAGTTGAGTAGATCCCCCCGGGGCACCAGCTGCAGGCGGGGAAGCGAGAGCCTGTCGCCCATGGCGAGAGCCTCCAGCCTGTCGCCTTCTGAGGGCCAGCGGTGCTGGGGCGGCAGCTGCAGGATCAGGCAGCCCCCATCCCGCAGGGTGAGCAGGTCCGCCAGGAACAGGAACACCCCCAGGTCGGTGCCCTGGCCATCCACATCGGTGGCCACCCGGCTCAGGGAATCGGGTAGCTCCTGCCAGGCCAGGCGCGACAGCATCCCCGCGTAGGTGCGCAGGGCATCGCGGTAAAAGCCGGTCGGCCGGGCAGCTTCCAGCCGCTTGAGGTAGCAGGTCTCGGGTTCCTCGATGCCGCGGGGGAGATACACCGGCCGGCGGCTGGTGCCGTCTGGGAGCTCCAGCAGGGTCCAGCAGTCGTCGACCAGCTGCAGACGGTCCCTCAGGCCAGAAAGGGTGGGGTGTTCAAGCCAGGGGGGCTGGGCAGGGGGCTGAGCTTGCGGTGCGGCTGGGGAGGTGGGGCTGCTGGAGGTGGCTGACCTGCGGCGGGTGGTCGGCACGGGCTGCTGGCTGGGTCAGGGCCATTGCCAGAAGCCGTGGTTGGGCGCGAGAAAGGCTATGCAGGATCTGCATGGTTCCAGTTAGATCATCCGTTCAAGCGGGTCGGCCAGAGCAAGGGGCAAGGGTTCTTATGCGGGTCCGCATAAGAACAAGGCTTAAAGGAGCCATGTGCCCGAGAGTGATTGCCACGCAGTGGGTTTAGGATTGAACTGGTAATGACTTCAGGTTCTTATGCGGACCAACAGGGGCCGGGCTGTTTTTTAGCGAAGATCCACCCATAATCGTTAGGCTCACTTCGTCGCGCTTTCCTCTGTGGCACTACAAGGCAAGTCAATTGAAGTGATTCGTACGATGCTGGAGGTTCTTACATCAAATCTAAAAGACCTCAGTCGGTATGAGGACCGACCATCATTTTAGCCTCTCAAGTACCGCCTTCACGGCTGATGCCGCAGCCCCACCAAGCCCCGGTTGCGGGTTCAGATCATCCAGGCCAGCGGCACCAGCCTGTTGTCCAGCCCATGAAGCTTCTCCGGCTGATCCGCTCGCTCAACCCCGCCGGCGGCGGCCCGATGGAAGGCGTGCGCCAGATCACGCCCCACCTGGCGGCCCTGGGCGTGGCCACCACCGTGGCCAGCCTCGATCCACCTGAGACTCCCTGGCTGAAAGATCAGCCCTTCCAGGCCATCGGCTTGGGTCCTGTGGCCGGCAGCTACGGCTTCCGCCGCGGCCTGCCCGCCCGCATCCGCGCCCTGGCCCAGCAGCACGATGCCGTGATCATCCACGGCATCTGGGCATACCACGCCTATGCCACCTGGCGCGCCCTGCGCGGCAGCGGCATCCCCTACTTCGTGTACACCCACGGGATGCTCGATCCCTGGTTCAAGCGCACCTATCCCCTCAAGCACCTCAAGAAGTGGGCCTACTGGCCCTGGGCCGACTACCGGGTGCTGCGCGATGCCCAGGCTGTGCTGTTCACCACCGAGGAGGAGCGGCTGCTGGCCCGCCAGTCCTTCTGGTTGTACGAGGCCAACGAGCTGGTGGTGGGCTATGGCACCTCTGCCCCGCCGCCCGATGTGGAGCACCAGCGCCAGGCATTCCTGCAGCGCTTCCCCCAGCTGCGCGGCCAGCGCCTGCTGCTGTTCCTCAGCCGCATCCACCCCAAGAAGGGGGTAGACCTGCTGATCGAGGCCTTCGCGGCGGTGGCACCCGCCGACCCACGCCTGCAGCTGGTGATCGCCGGCCCCGATCAGGTGGGCTGGCAGGCCGCCCTGCAGCAGCGGGCCGCTGAGCTCGGCATCGCCGAGTGCATCACCTGGCCCGGCATGCTCAGCGGCGAGCTCAAATGGGGCGCCTTCCGCTGCGCCGAGCTCTTTTGCCTGCCCTCCCACCAGGAGAACTTCGGCATCGTGGTGGCAGAAGCCCTCGCCTGCGGCCTGCCCGTGGCGATCGCCGAACCGGTGAACATCTCGGCAGAAGTGGCCGCTGCTGGAGCCGGCCTGGTGCATGCCGACACGGTGGCGGGCACCACCACGGCCTTGCGCCAGTGGCTGGTGCTACCGACGGATCAGCAGGGGCAGATAGGGCAGCGGGGGCTGCAGTTGTTTCGCGAGCGGTTTGATTTTGCGGCAGTGGCCCGCCACCTGCTGCCCCTGCTGCATGCCGCCCGCGACCCTTAGTTCACCCGGCCTGCCCCGTGATCCTCGCCAACAACACACCGTTTGAGGG
>JBIKUY010000169.1:0-5062 GCA_044347355.1 Prochlorococcaceae cyanobacterium
AATATCGGGCCCGGATTCGACTGCCTGGGGGCAGCGCTCGACCTCGACAACGTGTTTGAGCTCCGTTGCGTAGAAGGGGGCAGCCACCGCTTCGACCTGATCATCGAGGGCAGTGAGGGCGCCCACCTGCGCGGCGGTCCGGACAACCTGGTGTATCGCTCAGCCCAGCGGGTGTGGAAGGAGGCTGGCGAGGAGCCGGTGGGGCTGGAGGCAAGGGTTCGGCTGGCGGTGCCACCGGCCCGCGGCCTGGGCAGCAGCGCCACGGCGATTGTGGCCGGGTTGATGGGCGCCAATGCCCTGATGGGTGAACCGCTCAGCAAGGAGAAATTGCTGGAGCTGGCGATCGACATCGAGGGCCACCCTGACAACGTGGTTCCATCCCTGGTAGGCGGGCTGTGCATGACGGCCAAGGCCGCCTCGCACCGTTGGCGGGTGTTGCGCTGTGAATGGTCGCCCGAGGTGGTTGCGGTGGTGGCGATCCCCGCCATCCGCCTGGCCACCAGTGAGGCGCGCCGGGCCATGCCCAAGGCAATCCCGGTGGCAGACGCGGTGATGAATCTCGGTGCTCTCACCCTGCTGCTGCAGGGCCTGCGCAGCGGCAACGGTGATCTGATCAGCGATGGCATGCACGACCGCCTGCACGAGCCCTATCGCTGGGGGCTGATCGTGGGCGGCACGAAAGTGCGCGATGCGGCCCTAGAGGCGGGTGCCTGGGGCTGCGTGATCAGCGGGGCCGGGCCAAGCCTGCTGGCGCTGTGCACAGCAGATCGGGCCCAGGCCGTGGGCCGGGCGATGTTGCTGGCCTGGCACAAAGCCGGGGTGGAAAGCCGCACCGAGGTGCTCAACCTGCAGACAGAGGGCAGCCGCTGGCAACCCTTGCCGGACCGTTGAGTCGCTGCACAAACGAGCAAACCATGCGTTGCTGCTCAGCAAATCTGCAGCGATCCGCTCAATCCCAACCGTCGCAATTTACGGCTGTCATGCTTATGGCAAGCAATAGACAGTGCAGCATCTGGCATCTGCCAGCGAGCCAAGGTGCACACTTTCGGGTGTGCTTAAAGAGCTTTGCCTTCTCCCCAACCGAGCAATGCGCAATTCACGCAAGGCTTTTCTTGTTATGGCAGCGGCAGCTGCCACCGGCTCGAGCCTGATCGCCCCTGCGGCACAGGCAGCTGACCCCGTCAGCAACGAACCCCCCGTGACCATGGCGTCCCTGCCCAGCGGCGCCTCCGCTGAACCCCAGGAAACCCTGGTCAGCCAGTCGGTGATCGTCGAAGAGGCCGTCGCTTACGAACAGGGCACCGGCTTCTACGCCACCCTCGGCCTTGGTGCCACCTGGCCCAACGACATCAACGGTCGGGTCAATCCTCGCAACAAACCCAGCCGCGGTATTGAACTCGAAACCGAGGGTGGTTTCTCCCTCGATGCAGGTATCGGTTACGACTTCGGCCCGCTCCGCACCGAGCTCACCTACGTCTACAACCGCACCGCTGTTGACGACATCAAGCGCAACCGCAACTGGGATTCCACCCGCACCAACGGCGGCAACCAGAACGGCATCATGGCCAGTGCCTACTGGGATATCAATACCGGCAGCCGCTGGACTCCTTACATCGGTGGCGGCATCGGCTGGATCAACCAGAGCATGGGCAAGAACACCCTGGAGCGGGTTGGTGGCGGCGGTGCGATCAACCGCATCAACACCGGCAGCGGCAGTGACGACCTGTTCGGCTGGCAGGCCAAGGCCGGTGTGGCCTACGGCGTGAACTGGAACACCGACATCTACGGTGAAGTCGTTTACCAGGGTGCCGAGTCATTCCGTGCTGGCCGCACAAGCTATGACGCGATCGACAACAGCTGGGGCTTCAAGATTGGCGCCCGTTATCGCTTCGGCGGCCCTGTTGTCGAGGAAGTGATTGAAGAGACCGTGATCACTCCCGCTCCCGCTCCCGCGCCGCGTCCCCAGCCGGCACCGGCACCGGTGTTCCAGCCCGAGCCCGCCCCGATCCGCGGCCTCTGGTGATCAGGGTCGTCAGCGACTCATCCAGGGGGTGGCAATCGTCACTCCCTTTTTTCATGCCCATTCATGTCCAGCATGCCCATCGCAAGGCCATCCAGGGGATAGGCGCAGGCGATGAGTACAAATGCCCAGCGCCCATCGGGTGACTGGTAGCCTTTCCGGCGGGTTAGTCCATGGCGGTGTAGACCGCGCTGGCGTGAGCCCGCCACCCTCGCCAACCGTCCCGGAACCTGATGGACGCCCTCCTGCCCCGCCTGGTCGCGTCCCTCCCCAGCCTGGCCATGGACCCATCCACCCAGAGCTTCCCCTGGCTGAGCCTGATCGTGCTACTGCCGGCCGCGGTGGCGCTGGTGATGCCCCTGCTGCCCGGCGACGGCAGCGATCCCCGCCTGCCCCGCACGCTGGCCCTCGGCACCCTGGCCCTCGACCTGGGCCTGATGCTGGTGTGCTTCAGCCAGCACTTCAACGGCGCCAGCAGCGAGCTGCAGCTGGTGGAACGGCTGAGCTGGGTGCCGGCCCTCGGCCTGGAATGGTCGCTGGCCGCCGATGGTCTCTCGGCCCCCCTGGTGGTGCTCTCCGGCCTGGTGACCCTGCTCTCGGTGGCCGCCAGCTGGAACATCAACCGCAAGAGCCGCCTCTATTTCGCCCTGATGCTGGTGCAGGCCTCAGCCCAGGGCCTGGTATTCCTCTCCCACGACTTCCTCCTCTTTTTCCTGGCCTGGGAACTGGAGCTGGTGCCGGTGTACCTGCTGATCGCCATCTGGGGCGGCAAGCGGCGCCAGTACGCGGCCACCAAGTTCATCCTTTACACCGCCACTGCCTCGCTGCTGATCCTGGTGAGCGGCCTGGCCCTGGCCTTCAACGGTCCCTTCACCTTCAACCTCAGTGAGCTCGCCGCGCGCAGCGCCGGCGGCACCTTCGGCCTGCTCTGCTACTTGGGCTTCCTGGTGGGTTTTGGCGTGAAGCTGCCGATGTTCCCACTGCACACCTGGCTGCCGGACGCCCACGGCGAAGCCAACGCGCCGGTGTCGATGCTGCTGGCCGGCGTGCTGCTCAAGATGGGCGGCTATGCCCTGCTGCGCTTCAACGTGCAGATGCTGCCGGAAGCCCATCTGATCCTCGCGCCCGCCCTGATCGTGCTGGGCATCGTGAACATCATCTACGGCGCCCTGAATGCCTTTGCCCAGGACAACGTGAAGCGGCGGATCGCCTGCAGCTCGGTAAGCCACATGGGCTTCGTGCTGCTGGGCATCGGGGCCATCGACGCCCTCGGCATGAGCGGGGCCATGCTCCAGATGATCAGCCACGGCATGATCGCCGCGGCCATGTTCTTCATCACCGGTGTGTTCTACGAACGCACCGAAACCCTCTCGATCCCCAACATGGGGGGCCTCGCCAAGGCGCTGCCGATCACCTTCGCCTTCTTCCTGGCCAGCTGCCTGGCGTCGCTGGCCCTGCCCGGCATGAGCGGCTTCGTGAGTGAGATCACGGTGTTCCTGGGAGTTACCTCTAACGACGGCTTCACCACGGGCTTCCGGGTGATCACCGTGGTGCTGGCGGCCATCGGCCTGGTGCTCACCCCGGTGTATCTCCTCAGCCTCTGCCGCCGGGTGTTCTTCGGGCCCCGGATTCCGGCCCTGGCCAGCACGGGCGACATGCGGCCCCGGGAGCTGCTGATCGGGCTCACCCTGCTGGTGCCCACCCTGGTGATCGGTTTCTGGCCGCGGGTGGCGATCGACCTCTACGAGGCCAGCACCAATGCCCTCTCCACCCAGCTGCTCCAAGGTGTGAGCGTGGCGGCGGGTCGGTTCACCCCCTTCGCCTGAACCACAGGGCGGCCCGGCCATGCCCTGAAATAGCAACCAGTTGCAGCCTCTGCCATGGCAGCCGCCTCCAGCCCCTCTCCCCTGCTGCGCGGCCAGGGGTTGCCGCCGTTTGCGGCCATCACCCCCGACCAGGTGAACACGGCCATCCCGGCACTGCTGGAGCAGCTCAACGACGAGCTCAGCCTGCTGGAAGACCAGCTGGAACGGCGCCTGGGCCAAGCCACCGGCGGCGGCGCACCCCTCACCTGGGCAGAGGTGATGGACCCCCTCCACCACCTGGGGGAACGATTGCGCTGGAGCTGGGGGGTGGTGAGCCACCTCAACGGCGTGTGCAACACGCCCGAGCTGCGCGCTGCCCACCAGAGCCAGCAGGGCGCGGTGGTTGCCTTCGGCAGCCGGGCCGGCCAGAGCCGGCCGATCTACCGGGCCCTGGAACAGCTGGCGGCCCAGCCCCTCGATGCCACCCAGCAACGGATCGTGGCCGCCGAACTGCGTGACATGCAGCTGCGCGGCGTGGGCCTCAGCGGAGCGGAGCAGGAGGCCTTCAATGCCACCACCGCCGAACTGGCCCAGCTGGCCAGCGACTTCGGCAACCATGTGCTGGACGCCACCAACGCCTGGAGCCTCAGCCTCACCAGCGAGGACGAGCTGGCCGGCCTACCCCAGAGTCTGCGCGACCTGCTAGCCCAGGCCGCCCGTGAGGCCGGCTTGGAGGGCTGGCGGATGGGGCTGGACATGCCCCGGGTGGCCCCCTTCCTCAAATACAGCCAGCGGCGCGATCTGCGCGAAGCGGTCTACCGGGCCCAGGTGGCCCGGGCCTCCAGCGGTGAACTGGACAATGGCCCGCTGATCGAGCGGATCCTGGAGCTACGGAAAGAGCAGGCGCGGCGGCTGGGCTACGCCAGCTGGGCCGAGGTGAGCCTGGCCAGCAAGATGGCCGGCTCGGTGAGCGAGGTGGAGCAGCTGCTGGAGGAGCTGCGCGCCGCCGCCTACCCGGTGGCCGAACGGGAGCTGGAGGCGCTGTGCGCCATTGCCCGTCGCCAGGGAGCAGCCGAAGCCGACGACCTCAAGCCATGGGACGTGGCCTACTGGGCCGAGAAGCTGCGCCAGGAGAGCTTCGAGCTCGACAGCGAGGCCCTGCGGCCCTGGTTCCCGCTGGAGCAGGTGCTGCAGGGGCTGTTCGGCCTCTGCCAGCGGCTGTTCGACATCCGCATCG
>JBIKUY010000081.1:0-7153 GCA_044347355.1 Prochlorococcaceae cyanobacterium
AGCTGGCCCGCAGCCTCTACCCCGACCAGGTGGGCCAGGGGGAAAGTCTGGGCCGCAAGTGGCGTGAGCTGCTGGTGTCTCTGCAGATGGAGGCACGCTTCAGCAAGCGGGATCTGCTGCTCAGCTACCTGAACCGGGTGTATCTGGGTGCCGGCTGGGGCTTTGAGGACGCCAGTCGTCACTACTTCGGCAAGTCGGCCGGGAAGCTGGATCTCGCGGAAGCAGCGCTGCTGGTGGGGCTGCTTCCCTCACCCAATGGCTATGACCCCTGCTTTGATGCCCAGGCCGCCTTGGCTGCCCGCAACCGGGTGCTGGGCAAGATGGTGGACACAGGGCGGATCTCGGCGGATGCCGGTCGGCGGGCCCGGCGCAGTCCGGTGAGGCTCAGTCCGGAGGCCTGCCGCGATCAACAGCGACGGCGGGGGGCACCCTTCTATACCGACCAGGTGCGGCGCGATCTTCAGAGCCAGGTGGGTGCCGATGTGGCGGCTGAGGGGAATTTCCTTGTGGACACCCACCTCGACCCCGCGCTACAGGCGACTGTGGAGCGGGTGCTGCGCCAACGGGTGAGCAACAGCGCCAGCCTGGGCGTGAGCGAGGGAGCAGTTGTGGTGCTCGATGCCAGGAACGGCGGCATCCTGGCGGTGGCTGGCGGCCGGGATTACAGCCAGAGCCAGTTCAACCGGGCCACCATGGCCCAGCGCCAGCCCGGCAGCACCTTCAAGCTGTTCCCCTATCTGGCATCCCTGGAACGGGGAGCGAAGGTGACCAACCGGGTGGCCTGCGGCCCACTTCAGTGGCGGGGCCAGACCTTCAGCAGTGACTGCGGCGGCACCATCTCACTGGTGAGTGCCTTCGCCCGCAGCAGCAACACTGCCGCCCTTCGCCAGGCCCAGCGTGTGGGCCTGGATGCGGTGGTTCAGCAGGCCCGCGACCTGGGCATCACCAGCCCCCTGGCCGCCGTGCCGGGGCTAGCCCTGGGCCAGAGCGAGGTGACCCTGCTAGAGCTCACCGCCGCCTACGCCGCGGTGGCCAATGGCGGCACCTGGTACGCGCCCTCCACCATCCGCCAGGTGATGGACGGTGAAACCTGCCAGGAGGACGACCGAGCCCGGTGCCGCAAACCCGCCGGGCCTTCTGCAACCACGGCTCCTGGACGGCGGGTAATGAAGCAGGCCACCGCCAAAAGCATGCAAGAACTGCTGCGCAGCGTGGTACGCGCTGGCACCGGCCAGGCCGCCTCGCTGGGCGGCCTGGAGGGGGGCAAGACCGGCACCACCAACGACAGCCGTGATCTGCTCTACGTGGGCTATGAACCCCAGCGCCAATGGGTGATCGGCATCTGGCTCGGCAATGACGACAACAGTCCCACCAAGGCCACCAGCGCCCTTGCGGCGAGCCTATGGGGCGAGATCATCCGGGCCAGCGGCTCCTAGGTTCCCGTCCCTTGAAGCAGCGCACCCGCCTCTGGCTAGCCCTCGCACTGGCGCTCCTGGCCCTGCTGGTGGTGGGCATGGTTCTGCAGGCCTTCAACCAGCTGATCTGGCAATTGAGCAGCGTGCTGCCCTACGGCATGGTGGGGCCTGTGGCCCTGCTGCTGGTGCTGGCGGCGGCGCTGCTGCTGGGGCAACTGGCCTGGCCCTGGCTGCGGGATCTGAGCAGGGGCGGCTGGAGATTTGGCTCCCAGGGCGGGCGGGAAGCGCCAAGGCCCCAGGAGCCACCGCCCAGCAGCAGACGTGAGGCGGCCGCTCGCCAACTGGCCGGCATCGATCAGACCCTGGAGCGGGTGCGTGACAGCGTCGCCCGGGAAGCCCTGCGCCAGCAGCAGCAGCGCATGGCCGCCGAACTGGAGCGGGGCGATCTGGTGGTGGTGGTATTCGGCGTGGGATCGAGCGGCAAAACCTCCCTGATCCGCGCGCTGCTGCGCGAGCTGGTCGGCGAGGTAGGCGCAGCGATGGGGTCCACCGCCGAGAGTGAGCGCTACAGGCTGCGCCTCAAGGGTCTCGAACGGGGTATCTGGCTGGTAGACACCCCAGGCATCCTCGAGGGCGGCAGCGACGGTGAGAGCCGCGGGCGCATGGCCCGGCAGCAGGCCGCTACGGCCGACCTACTGGTGGTGGTGGTGGATGGTGATCTGCGGGCAACAGAAACCGAGCTGGTTCAGGCCCTGGCCGGACTCGGCAAGCGGATGCTGCTGGTATTGAACAAGTGCGATCTACGCGGCGAGGCGGAGGAGGCCAGGCTGCTGCAGTTGCTGCGCCAGCGCACGGCCGGACTGCTGGAGGCCGCCGATGTGGTGCCCACCAGTGCGGCACCCCAGTCGATCCCCCAGCCCGGCGGCAGGCCCCTACAGCCGGAACCGGAGGTGGAGGCCCTGCTGCGGCGGATGGCCAGCGTGCTGCACGCCGATGGCGAGGAACTGATCGCCGACAACCTGCTCCTGCAGTCGCGGCAGCTGGGAGAGGCCAGCCGCCAGCTGCTGGCAACCCAGCGCCGCAGCGACGCGGAGACAATTGTGGAGCGCTACATGTGGATCGGCGCCGGCGTGCTGGCAGCCACACCCCTGCCGGGCCTCGACCTGCTGGGTGCGGCAGCGGTGAATGCCCAGATGGTGGTGGAGATCGCGCGCCTGTATGGCATCAGCCTCAGCCGCGACAGCGCCCAGGAACTGGCAGTGTCGGTGGGCCGCACCCTGGCCACCCTCGGCCTGGTGAAAGGGGGTGTGGGTCTCCTTTCGGCCGCGCTTAGCGTAAATCTGCCTGCCTTGGTGGTAAGTAGGGCGCTGCAGGCGGTGAGCGCGGCTTGGCTCACCCGTGTCGCCGGGTCCAGCTTCATCACCTATTTCGAGCGTGACCAGGACTGGGGCGATGGTGGCATCCAGGAGGTGGTGCAGCAGCACTACAGCCTCAGCCGCCGCGATGGGGCGCTGCGCCAGTTTCTGGAGGCCGCCTTCAGCCGGGTGGTGGAGCCACTGCGGGCCCGGGAACGGCAGCTCCCCCCCCGCCCCCAGAAGGAACGCTGAGCTGGCCAAGGGCCTCGGGGGGAGGGGGCAGCAACGGCCCACGACTGTCAAGCACGGCAATCATGATCAGGTAAAGCACCGCGATCAGCACCGAGATCGTGCCGGTGACAATCGCGACCCAGCGCCCGCGGCGCTGGCTGGGATCGACGGGCTGAGGACGGCGGGAATCAGCCATGGAGCAAGCCGTTTGGGACGGAGGGAACAGGCAATCCAGCCGGATCAACGCTGCTGGCCACCAGCGATGCCAGCCGCTCGAGTTCGGCCGTACCGGTGTTGGGATTGCCCAGCACAGCCTTGAGGTGGAAGCGGCCGCCGTAGAGCGGGCGAGAGAGCATCAGCTGCGCGTCGAGCAAGCGCTGGCGGGTTTGCCGGCTCCAGACCTCGGCCTCGGCCGCGCTGGCATGGGCAGGAGTGAAGGCCAGTAGGTGCAGCGGGCCGCTCACCAGGCTCAGGCCGGAATGTACCTGCAGGAGCTGCTGTAGGTGATCACGGCGCGCGATGGCCTGGTCGAGCAGGGTTTCGATCCCCTCCAAGCCGAGCTGGCGCAGACCCAGCCAGAGCTTGAGCACCTCGGCAGGTCGGGTGCCCTGCAGGCCACTCTCGCCGCCATGGCCGCCGCCCCAGCTCGGTTCCATGTAGGGCAGGCCGGTAGCGAAGCTGCGCTCCAGGGCTTGGGGGCGCGCCAACAACAATAGGGAGGACGTCTTGGTGATGCCCAGAAGTTTCTGGGGGTTCACGGTGATCGAGTCGGCCAGCTCCAGGCCGGCCACCCGCGGGCGATGGCGCTCGCTGAGGGCGAACACCGCGCCGATGGCCCCATCCACATGCAGCCACACACCGTGGCGCTGGCAGATGGCGGCCAGATCCGGCAGCGGATCCACCGCCCCCCGCACGGTGGTGCCAGCGGTGGCCACCACCGCAATCACCGGCAGGCCCTGGCGCTGAAGCCCGCCCAGCCTGTCCTCGAGAGCGAATGCATCCATGCCACCACCGGGAGCGGTGGCAATGGTGTGCAGTGCTGTGGGTGGCAAGCCCATCACAGCCAGGGCCTTACCGATCGACACATGGGCATCGGCACTGGCAAGTACCACGGCCTGGCCGCAGCAGCCCAGCTGGCGCTCGCGGCGGGCGATCACCAGGGCCATCAAGTTGGAGAGGGTGCCACCGCTGGCGGGCACGCCGCCACTGCCAGGAGGCAGGCCGATCTGCTCAGCCAGCCAGGCCATCAGGCTGCGCTCAAGGCGGCTGAGGCTGGGGGAGAGCTCCTCAGCCAACAGATTGTTATTCAGGCCGGCGCAGATCAGATCACCCACGATCGAGGCGGCCAACGGCGGCGGATCAAGGTGGGCCAGGGCACCGGGATGGCCAGGGTTGTAGGCCCCATCCATCACCAGATCGAGATCGGCAAGCAGCTGCTCGGGCGCGAGGCCAAGCCACTGGGGCTCGATCGCCGGCATCAGGCTGATGCCCGGCAGGGGCGGGCGGTGGGCGGCAGAGCCCAGCCAGCGGCAAAGCCGCTCACTCGCCTGCTCGAGCAGCTGCAGCAGAACCACATCTTGCTGGTCGGCAGCTGCGAATGGCAATGGCGGGATCGCCCGCTGGGCGAATGGCGCAGAAGCCAACGGCGGACGGAAACGCCGCTGCATTCTCGCCTGTGGCCTCGCCAGGCAGCGATCAGCTACAAGGGCGCCATGGACAGACGGCCCACCAGCCCCGATCCCCAGCTGCAGTTGTGGATGGAACGCCTGCTGCGCCGTGCCGCCGCCGTGGGCGATGGCGGGGAGATTCCGGTTGCTGCTGTGGTGCTGGACGCCAAGGGTCGCTGTGTGGGCTGGGGCAGTAACCGCCGCCACAGCCACCAGGACCCACTGGGCCATGCCGAAATCAGCGCCATGGCCCAGGCGGCGCGGGTGCTGGGCGACTGGCGGCTGAACCGCTGCACGCTGGTGGTGACCCTGGAACCCTGCGGCATGTGCGCAGGGGCAGCGATCCAGGCCCGCGTAGGCCGGGTGGTGTTCGGCGCCGGCGACCCGAAGCGTGGGGCCCTGGGTGGCTGTCTTGATTTAGCTAGCCATCCCAGCGCCCATCACCACATGGAGGTGATCGCCGGTGTGGCCGGGGAGGCCGCCAGTAATCAACTGGCAGGCTGGTTTCGCCGCCGGCGCAGGGCCCAGCAGCATCTAAAAACCGAGAAAGCCCAGAAAGCAAACCAGAACCAGGACTGAAGCAGTTCCCGGTTACCTAAGTAAAACGCGCTAGGGACGATGGCTCCCGTATGGCTCAGACGGCGGCCGCAGCCGGACGGGCAGCGCTGGGCTGGAAGGCGGGCAGCTCCGTTTCAAACAGGTTGAGCAGCTTGTCCACGTTCTCGGCACGGCTGTTGTACCCCATCAAGCCGATGCGCCAAACCTTGCCAGCTAGGGCGCCGAGACCACCGCCAACTTCGATGCCGTAGTTGTTGAGCAGATGCAGACAGAAGGCCTTTCCATCCACGCCCTCCGGAATGCGCACGGTGGTGAGGGTGGGCAAGCGCAGGTGCTCGGGGGCGTGCAGCTCAAGCCCCAAGCGCTCCAGGCCGGCCCAAAGGCGCTCGGCATTAACCCGGTGGCGCTCCCAGGCGTTCTCCAGGCCTTCTTCGGCGAGCAGGCGCAGGGCCTCACGCATGCCGAAGTTCATGTTCACCGGAGCGGTGTGGTGGTACACCCGGTCGCTGCCCCAGTACTGGTTGAGCAGAGACACATCGAGGTACCAATTGGGCACTTTGTCGGGACGGGCAGCCAGCTTGGCCTCGGCCCGCGGGCCCATGGTGAAGGGGCCAAGGCCCGGAGGGCAGCTGAGACCCTTCTGACTGCAGCTGTAGGCCATGTCCACCTTCCAGTCGTCGAGGAAGAGGGGCACGGCACCGAGGGAAGTGACGGTATCGAGCAGGAGGAGGCAGTCGTACTTGCGGCAGAGGTCGCCGATGCCCTCCATGGGCTGGCGAATGCCAGTGGAGGTTTCGGCGTGCACCATCGCCAGAATGGTGGGGCGGTGGTGCTCCAGCGCGGCCTCGATTTCCCCCAGGGTGAACGCCTCCCCCCAGGGGCGCTCGATCGTGGCCACGTCGGCGCGGTATCGGCCCGCCATATCGGCCAGGCGTAGGCCGAAGTACCCCTTCACCGCCACCAGCACCTTGTCGCCCGGCTCCACCGTGTTGGCCAGGGTGGCCTCCATGGCCGCACTGCCGGTGCCGCTCATCGGGATGGTGAGGCGGTTGTCGGTTTGCCAGATGTAGCGGAGCAGCTCCTGCACCTCCCCCATCAGCTCCACATAGAGAGGATCAAGATGACCGATGGGCGTGCGGCTCAGGGCCTGCAGCACCATCGGATGGGCGTTAGAAGGCCCTGGCCCGAGCAACAGCCGGTCCGGCGTGGAAATCGGCGCGATGGAGCGTCGGTGGGCGCTGTTGATGGGAGGCAGGGCGGACAAGGAGCCTGGACCGGAGGGTGGATGGGGGCTGAGCCTACGTAGCAAGCCGGAAGGTCGCGACCGCTCAGCGGGCGCGCACGTCGGATGACGCCAGACCGCGGCAGAGATGGTCAAACGGTGCGCGAACCACCGTATTGAGCAGGGCTGGATCGGCATCGCCCTGCTCAGCCAGCAATTCACACACCACATCACCCAGCAGGGCGATGCTGCGCACCGTGGGGCCGGTGGGCACGCCAAGACTCTTGTAGGTGTCGTCGAGACCGTTGAGCACCCGCTCGTTGAGGATCGAGGAGTCCGCGGCGATCAGGGCGTAACTGGCGTAGCGCAGGAAATAGTCCATGTCCCGCAGGCAGGCCGAGAGCCGGCGGGTGGTGTAGGCGTTGCCTCCTGGGAGGATCAGCTCAGGATTGGCCAGCCAGAGGCGCTGGGAGGCTTCGCGCACAATGGCCGCCGCTTCCCGGTTGATCAGCTCAACGGCGGCGAGGCGCAGCTGCGACTCCGAAAGGTAGGCCTGGATGCGATCGATAGCGTCGCGGTCAAGATAGCGGCCGAGCTGGTCGTAACGACCAATCAGACCGGTGATGGCATCCCGCATGGTGGAGTGTGGATCGCTCGAGCCTGGCTGGGAACGTAGCACTCGCGATCGGCGAAAACCCAGGCCAG
>JBIKUY010000172.1:0-5023 GCA_044347355.1 Prochlorococcaceae cyanobacterium
GAGTCGTCGGCCAGGGCCCAACAGCCGGTGGCGCGGGCCACGGCCGTGGCCTTGAGCCGGGCATTCGCGGCGAAGGTGTTGCCCGTTTCCTCCACCTCCAGGCCCTCCGGCTGGGGGCGGATCTCCAGCTGCAGCTCGGCCAGCAGGTGGGCGAATTCACGCACCTTGCCGGCATTGCCGCTGGCGATCACCAGGGTGGGCCGGCCGCTGGCAGGGGGGCCGGCTGCAGCGCAGCTGGAGGCCATGGCGATCAGCCCTCCAGGGCGTAGGCGCGGGCCCAGCTGAGAACCTCGGCCACCCGCTCGGCGCTGGGAGCCTCGCAGTAGAGGCGTAGCAGGGGCTCGGTGCCGGAGAAGCGCAGCATCAACCAGTGGCTGGGGCCCAGGCGCAGCTTCACGCCGTCGGTGCTGATCACCTCCTGCACCGGGCTGCTCGCCACCTCCGAGGGTGGAGCCGCGGCCAGGCGGGCCTCCAGGCTGCGGCGGGCGGCCATGTCCGGCAGGCGCAGGTCGAGCCGGTCGTAGCTGGCGGCGCCGCCGTGCGCCTGCTGCAGGGCATCGAGCCGCTCGCCCAGGGGCACGCCCCCCTCCACCAGGGCCTCGATCAGCAGCAGGGCGGCAAACGGGGCATCGCGCTCGGGCAGGTGCATGCCGAAGCCCACCCCTCCCGATTCCTCCCCACCCACCAGCACGTCGCCGGCCAGCATCTCGGCGGCGATGTATTTGAAGCCCACCGCTTTCTCCAGCACGGGGCGGCCCAGACCCTCGGCCACCAGCTGCATCAGGTCGGAGCCGCTCACCGTTTTCACCACCGTGCCGCCGAGCTGGCGGGCCCGGGCCAGGTGGTCGATGAACAGGGGCATCAACAGCTGGGTGCTGCAGAAGCGGCCGCATTCGTCGATGGCGGCGATGCGGTCGCCGTCGCCGTCGAATACGATGCCCATCGCCGGCAGCCCCGCGGCGGTGCTCGCCTGCACAGCGGCGATCAGCTCGCCCAGGTAGGGCGCCAGAGGTTCGGGTGGATATCCGCCAAACAAGGGATCGCGGTTCGCCCGGATCTCCTGGATGGCGCCACTGGCCAACGCTTGCTCGCCCAGCAGGGCGGGCAGCACGCCGGCGGCTGAGCCGTGCATCGGGTCCACGATCACCCGCAAGCCAAGGCGCTCTAGCCCCTCGGCCAGGGCGGCCGTGTTCACCTTGGCCCGCAGGCCGGCCACGTAGGCGCTGAGGGCGTCAAAGCGGGGCTCGCCGCCCGCTGGGGGCGGGATGGGCACCGTGATGCCGCCGGCGGCCAGGCGCGTTTCCACCTGATGGGTGAAATCGCCTTCCACCGAGCCGCCAAAGGGTCCCTTGATCTTCAGGCCCAGCCATTCGGGCGGGTTGTGGCTGGCAGTGATCACCAGCGCTCCCAGGGCGCCCCGCTCCACCACCGCCCAGCTGGTCGCCGGCGTGGGGGTGGCCGAGTCGGCCAGGACGGGCTCGAGATCCACGCCGCGCACGGCGCTGCAGATCGCCTCGGCCAGTTCGGGCGCCAGGAAGCGCCTGTCGTAGCCGATCACCACCTCGCGACTGCTCAGGCCCTCCGGTGCCGAATAGGCCAGCTCCGCGGCGGCGGCGGCGGCCACCGGCAGCAGCCGCTCCACGGTGATGTCCACGCCGAGGATGCCGCGCCAGCCGTCGGTGCCGAAGGCGATCGGAGCGGCCTCCAGGGGCAGGGGGGCAGAGGCCATCGGGGTGCTGCGGGCGTGCGGGGCCCCATTCAACTGCGTGCGGCGCCGCTGGTGAACCGGTTGATCGCCAAGTGGGCACTGATCCGAGAGGATCACCCCCCTGCCCCTCGCCTTCCGTGAGCTCCCTTCCGCCCCGGCTGCAGCGCTCCACCGGTGTGGCTGGTGCCCTGGTGATCGGCCTGGGTTCGATCCTGGGCACCGGCGTGTTCGTGAGCCTGGCGCTGGCGGCGGCGCCGGCGGGGGATGCCCTGCCGCTGGCAATCCTGCTGGCAGCCCTGCTCGCCGGGGCCAATGGTCTCTCGGCCGCCCAGCTGGCCGCTGCCATGCCGGTGAGTGGCGGGACTTATGAATATGGCCACCGTCTGCTCTCGCCGCTGGCGGGCTTTGCGGCCGGCTGGTTGTTTCTTTGCGCCAAGACAGCCTCGGCGGCGGCGGCGGCCCTGGGCCTGGCCGCCTACCTGGGGGCTTTGCTGGGGGTGGACGGCGCGGCCCTGCGCTGGTGGCCGCCCCTGCTGGTGGCGCTGATCACCGCCGCGGCCCTGGCCGGCCTGCGCCGCAGCCAGTGGCTCAACAGCCTGTTGGTGGCGGGCGCCCTGCTCAGCCTGGGGCTGTTCGTGGTGGGTGCCTTCAGCCTGCCGGCCCTGCCCGCCGCAGGCGCCCTGGCGCCCACCAGCCCCGGCGCCCTCGCCCAGGCCACGGCCCTGCTGTTCGTGGCCTACACCGGCTATGGCCGCATCGCCACCATGGGCGAGGAGATCGTGCAGCCCGAGCGCACCATCCCCCGGGCCGTGCTGCTCACCCTGGCCCTGGTGCTGCTCGTGTATCTGGCGGTGGCGGCAGGGGCGTTGCGGCTGGTGGGCCCCTCCGGCCTGGCCGCGAGCGTGATGGCAACCGGCACGCCGGCTCCGCCCCTGGCCCGGCTGCTGCTGGAGGGGGGCTGGATCTGGGGGAGCTGGGTCGTGGCCCTTGGCGCCGTGCTGGCCCTGGCGGGGGTGCTGCTCAACCTGGTGCTGGGGCTCTCGCGGGTGTGGCTGGCGATGGGCCGGCGCGGCGACATGCCTGGCCGCCTGGCGGCCCTCAACGCGGCCGGCACCAGTCCCCAGCTGGCGGTGTTGTTGAGCGGCCTGCTGATCGCCCTGCTGAGCCTGGGCGGCCGGCTGGAGCTCACCTGGGGCTTCAGTGCCTTCACGGTGCTCGGCTACTACGCCATCACCAACCTCTGCGTGCTGCGCCTGGAGCCCCAACAGCGCCGCTTTCCCCAGGTCCTGGCCTGGCTGGGCCTGCTCGGCTGTCTGGGCCTGGCATTCCAGGTGCCGCCCGCCGCCTGGCGCAGCGGCTTGCTGGTGTTGGCGCTTGGCCTGCTCTGGCGCTGGGCTTACCGCTGGCTGCGGCCCACCGCGCCCTGATCGGGATCCACCGGCAGCCCGCGCACGGCCAGGGCCGCCCGCCGCGCCAGCAGCAGCAGGGGGTAGAGCCGCCGGGCCCGCTCCGGCCCGGCCAGCAGCGGAGCCAGCAGCTGCAGCAGGGCCGCACTGGGTGCCATCCGGGCGCAGAGCCACTGGATGGCGTCGGCGCCATGCAGCACCCGCTCGCCATCCAGCAGCATCGCCCCATCCCGCAGCTGATACCCCCGGGCGGCCAGGCTGGCGCGCAGGGCTACATCGCCGCGGCCGTCGCGGATCTGCAGGCCGGGAATGCCGCTGCGCAGCTCACTGAGCTCGGCGAAGTGCCGGCAGAACACACAGCCGCCGTCGAACACCAGCACCGGCGGCGCCGGCGATGACTGGGGTGAGGCTTGGCGGGATGTGGCGTTCACTGCCCCTCCATCTTGGTGGCGCCGCGCCTGCTGCTGCGGATGGCGGTTCAGCCCAGGGAGCGGCCCTTCCAGGTCCAGCCGCGGCCGCTGAGGGTGCGCCACACCGAGATGGGGCCCAGCACGCCCACCACCAGCCCGCCTGCCCCCATCAGCCACCAGTGGCGCAGGGGCAGCTGAAAGGCCCGGAGGGTCCACAGCCGCAGGGCCAGGTGCAGGCCGATCCCCAGCAGGGCCAGGGCCAGGGCCGCCAGCAGCGGCAGCTGCAGCCCCGCTTGCTCGCGCAACAGGGCCAAGCTGATCGCCGCCGCCGGGGCCAGCAGCCAGGGCCCGCTGAACAGCAGCACCACCACCGCGGCGGCGCCGAAGGCCTTGGCGAGGCTGCGGTCCAGGCCGCTGAACCAGTTCTTGCTCCAGCCCTCCCACAGGGCCGCGAAGTCGGCATACATGCGCAGGTCCAAGGCGTCCAGGCCGAGCAGGTAGCGCAGCCGGAAGCCGGACCCCTTGATCCGCCGCGCCAGGGCCAGGTCCTCCACCACCTCGCCGGCCAGGGCCCGGTGGCCGCCGATCGCCCCGTAGGCCGTGCCGCGGAACAGCATGAACGGCCCGGCGGCAAACGCCGTGGGGTCGGCCGGATCGTTGGCGGCGTTGATCGGAAAGCCCAGCCCAAGCAGGCTGACCATGATCGGCTGCACCATCCATTCCGCCAGGCAGCCGCAGGTGAGCCTGGGGGCCAGGCTGAGCAGATCGGCCCCCTCGTCCACCGCCTGGCCCAGGGCCCGCTGCAGGGCGTTGGGTTGCAGGCGTACGTCGGCGTCCACGAACAGCACCCACTCGCTCTGCACCTGCTCCATCGCCCTGCTGCAGGCCCAGTTCTTGCCCACCCAGCGCTCGCCGCTCGGGCGCGGACCCGCCTCCAGCAATGAGAAGCGCCCCGCGTTGGCACCGCTGGCTGCGGCGGTGGTCCTGGCGATGGCGGCCGTGGCATCGCTGCTGCCGTCGTCCACCAGCAGCACCCGCCACTCGGGGCAGGGCGGTGCACTGGCCAGCAGGCTGCCGATGCAGGCGGCGATGTTGGCGGCTTCGTTGTAGGCCGGCACCACCACCGTGAGCGAGCCCTGCGCCAGGGGGCGGGCCTGGGCCTGTAGCCGCGGCGCCTGGCTGAACACGCGCACCAGCCCCCCCAGCAGGATGGCCAGCCCCAGGCAGGCCGCCGTCCCCAGCCCCAGCAGGGTCCAGGCCAGCAGGGCCCCGGGGACCAGGGGCAGGCGGGAGGGGATCAAGCTGGCGGGGGCGGGCCGTTGCCTCCACGGTGGCAGGGGGGCCGGTCACTAGCGTGCTGCCATGCCCCAGGAGGTGCTCACCGACCGGCTGCTGCGCAGTTGGCTGCGTTGCAAACGCCGCGCCTGGCTCGATCGCCATGGCGATCCGGCCCAGCGCCAGTGGACCGCCCACCGCGCCCTGGCCCTCAGCGACCAGCT
>JBIKUY010000240.1:0-3999 GCA_044347355.1 Prochlorococcaceae cyanobacterium
GAAATAGAGCAGCAGGAAATCCCGCGCCGCCAGATCGAAGCTCACCTCCAGCCCGCTCAGCGCATACACCAGGCCCAGCAGCAGGCTCACCAGCATCCCGCTGGCCACCGGTTCGGGAATGTTGAACTCGCGCAGGGGGCGGCAACGGCGGTGCAGCAGCTTGCCCGCCGCCAGCACCATGATCGCGATGTTGAAGCTGGTGAAGGCGCTGATCTGCATCGGCTGATTCCGCTGCCGCCGCAGTGGGGATCTGCAGCCGAACTTAGGGGGCCTGGCCGGGGCGCACCGCGCTGGGCAGGGAGTCGAACAGATTCAGCCCCAGGTGCTCGGAGAGGAAGTGGGCGGTGAGCTGGCCGCGCACGCTGTTGCCGGCCTCGTCCAGGGGCGGCGACCAGGTGGCCAGCGCCCCCTTGCCCGGCGCCACGGTGATCATCCCGCCCGACACGCCGCTCTTGCCGGGCAGACCGATCTGATAGAGCCAGTCGCCCGAGGTCTCGTACAGCCCGGCGGTGACCATCACCGCCAGCACCCGCCGGCAGATCAGCGGCGCGATCACCTGCTCGCCGGTGAGCGGCTGACGGCCGCCGTTGGCCAGGGTGCAGGCCATCAGGGCCAGGTCCTGCGCCGTCACCAGCAGGGAGCACTGGCGGGTGTAGAGGTCGATGGCCGTGGCCGGATCGCTCCAGAGCTGCTGGTGGGCGTTGAGCAGGCTGGCGATGCCCTCGTTGGTGCAGTTGGTGGCCTGCTCCGAGCGATACACCGCCTCATCCACCACCAGCCGGCGGCCGGCGAAGCGCGACAGGCCCTCCTCGATGAACCGCCACTGGGCCGCGGCGTCCGTGCCGGGCACCAGGCTGGTGGTGGCGATGGCGCCGGCGTTCACCATCGGATTGGAGAGGCCCTCCAAGGTGCGCTCCACCGCCAGCACGGAGTTGAACGGCAGCCCCGTGCTGTTCACCCCCAGGGCGTCGCGGGCCAGCTGCTCGCCGATCGCCTCGCACACCAGGGCGAACAGAAACGGCTTCGAGAGGCTCTGGATGCTGAAGGGCACCGCCCAGTCGCCGGCGTTGAAGGTGGCGCCGGTCGATGCGGCCACGCTGATGCCGAAGCTCTGCGGCGAAGCGGCCGCCAGGGCGGGGATGTAGTCGGCCAGGTTGCCCTGCTCCACGGAGGCGAAGTGGGCGTGGGCCTCGTTCACCAGGGCCTGCACCACCTCCGGCGTGGGCAGCTGGCCGGTGGACACCCAGTGGGACGGAGCGACCTCGGCGGCTGGGCTCATGGTTTCTGCCAGGCCAAAGCGGGCAGTCGGTAGAGCGCTTCGCGCTGGGCGTTGCTCCAGATGTCGATCATCTCGGCGAGCATCGGGTCGTCGGCCTCGAGGCGCAGCCTGCGCTCGATCGACAGACTGCCTCGCGGAATCACCGCCAGCTCGAAGGGCGGCCCCACGGTGAGATTGGAGCGCTGCGTCAGCACCTGCGACATCACACACAGCTTGGCGGCGTCATCCAGGCAGAGGTTGGTGTGGCCCACGTTGTCGAGCGGGGGCTTGCCGTATTTGCTCTCACCGATCTGCAGGTAGGGGGTCTCCCGGGTTGCCATGATCGCGTTGCCCTGGGGATAGATCAGGTAGAGCCCATGGGGCTCGCTGCCGATCTGGCCGCCCAGGATGAAGGTGGCCTGGGAACTGGAGCCCGCGGTGCGCAGTTCCTCCTCGTTCTGCTTCTGCACCGCCACACTCACCCGGCCCACATAGGCGGCGGCCTCGAACAGGTAGTCGCAGTGGCGCAGGTCACCGCGGCTGGCCTCGGCGGCCTCGAAGCCCTGATCGAGATCGCGGCGGATGGCACTCACCACCGCCTGGGTGGTGGCCAGATTGCCGGCCGCCAGCAGCACGAACAGCCGGTCGGGGCCGGGCTGGAACACGTGCATCTTGCTGTAGGTGGAGATGTAATCCACCCCCGCATTCGTGCGCGAATCGGACACCATCACCAGCCCTTCCTCTAGCCAGTAGCCGACGCAGTAGGTCATGGCGAATCGGGCAGGAACAAGAGCGGAGCGGAGCTTAGGCGGGCTGCTGCTGGGCGCCCACCGGCCCCAGGGCGGCCGGTTCCAGGGCCGCCAGCTGGCGGCGGATGCGCCAGTGGCAGTGCTGCAGGATCCGGCGGGCCACGTTGCTGCCGGTGGCCGCCTCGAAGCCGCTGAAGCCGGGGTTGCTGTTGGCTTCGCACACCCGGTAGCCGTCGCCGTCGAACAGCAGGTCGATGCCGGCGATCTCCAGGCCGAGGGTCTGGGCACAGTCGCGCGCCAGCACGTCGATCGCCTCATCCACTGGGAAGTTCTCCCCCTGGCCGCCGCGGGTGATGTTGGCCTTGAAGCTGCCGTCCACGCTGCGGCGCAGCATCGCCCCCACCACCCGGCCGCCCACCACCCACACCCGCAGGTCCTGGCCCGGCCGCTCGCCGATGTACTCCTGCAGGATCAGCGACTTGCCGGCATCCAGGCTGGCCACCAGTTCCATCAGGTCGCGGAAGCTCTCGCGGTCGCGGCTCAGGTAAATCCCCTCGCCATACGACCCGGCCAGCACCTTCACCACGCAGGGGAAGCCGATCTGCCGTTCCACCAGCTCGCTGTCCACCGGGAAGCGCACCAGCATCGTGCGCGGGATCGGCAGGTTGATCTGGGCCAGCAGCTGCTGGCAGTAGAGCTTGTCCTTCACCGCCTCGATCGCCCGGCTGGAGTTGATCACCGGCACGCCCAGGTGCTCGAACTGGCGCAGGATCGCCAGGCTGAAGTAGCTGGTGCCGCTGCCGGTGCGGGCCAGCAGGGCATCGGGCAGCTCCACCTCCTTGCCCCGCAGCCGGATCGAGCGGCGCCCGCCGCGGGTCACGATCAGGTCGATCTCATCGGGCGACACCACCTCCAGGGCGATGCCGAGGATGCGGGCCTCCTCGCGGAAGCGCAGCTCCTCGTAGCTGGGCCCCCCGGCCGTGGGCTTCTGCAGGATCCAGAGGTTCATCACCGGCAGGGGCGGAGCGGGGCTGTTCGCCCCCTCACCTTCGGCAGGCTGGCCCCTGGGTAGCGGTGATCCACGACACAACCCGCTGCAGGCCGTGCGTTGCCGCCCGACCACTGGGAATCCCGGAGGGGGGATGGACCCCTCAGCTGGCCAGTGGCGCCCAGGCCATGGTGGCGTTGAACTGCTCACACCAGATCAGCACCGAGCCCTGGCGGCTCAGATCGATCGAGGCGGGCACTTCGTAGGTCTGGGCACCCCGGGCTGATTTCAGGGGCGCCAGCACCGTGTAGGTGCCCGGTTTCAGTGGATAGGCCGGTGGCTTGCTGCCCGCCAGGGGGGTGCGGGAGGGGCTCACGGCCACCTTCAGATCCGGGGCCGATTCGCTGGTGCGGAAATCCCCGCTGAACACCAGCAGGGTGCGCTTGCCGTCGGGGCGCACGCCCACGCTGCCGCTCACCGGCTTCTCGGCTTGGCGGAAGGCCTGGGGCACGGCCGCTGCAGCCTGGGCCTGAAGGTTCGCCGGCCTTGCCATCTGGGCCGGCGAGGGAGTGCCGGCCCGCAGCAGAGCTGGGGTGCCGCCCAGGGCGGCCAGGCCCAGGGCCAGTGAGAAGGCAAGGATGATCTTTGTGGAATGCATCGTGGGGAGGGTGAAGGGCCAGCAGCACGGCATCCGTGCGGGCGGCAGCTCTGCGGGCTGCGGGCAGGGGGAGCGGGGTCGTGCCGGTGGGGTATACCCGTAAGCGCGACGCCTGGATTGGTGGGCCGCCTGCGGATGCCGACCATGGCCCTGCCCCTCTCGGCGCTGCTGGCTGAGCCCCTGCCCTGTTCGTTCCCGCCCAGCCTGCTGCTGATCACCGCTCACCGCGGGCGGGCTGCTGGGCGAGCCGCTGGATGAGGCCCCATTGGCCGGGGTGGCGCTGGCGCGTCGGCCCCCCTCAGCCCGCCTGCTGCCACTGGCGCAGCAGTTCCTCCACGTCGGCCCG
>JBIKUY010000085.1:0-7057 GCA_044347355.1 Prochlorococcaceae cyanobacterium
CGGTGGGGAACAGGAGCAATCCGGACCACCCGACAAAAACGAAGCGGTCGCGCTTGAGCCAGTCGTCGAGGACGTCGAACCATCCCCGACCAGCTGGGGCGCGCCCTACAGCGATCGTCATGGAAAGAGCGGAATACCGGGCGATGGTAACAACGTTTCCGGACATCGCGAGGCGCTTTGCAACGGGCTGAAATCCCTGGCCTGACCTCGTTTCTGGCGTTCTGGTTGGCGCCCTGTCGCTCCCTATGTCAGCCCGGGCCGTCTTCTCCAGGCGCCAAGATGGCCCTTCGACGTTTTCTGAAGCTCGATGCCTCCCACCGACGACCTGCTGGAGCAGCCGGTGCTCGGCTCGCGCCGCCCCTCAAACCTGCTCGTGGCCCTGATGGTGAGCCTGGGAGGGGTGGGTTTTCTCCTCACCAGTCTGTCCAGCTACCTGCACCGCGACCTGCTGCCCGTAGGCCATCCCGCCGAGCTCGACTGGGTGCCCCAGGGCTTGGTGATGGGGCTCTACGGCCTGGCCGGGGTTTTGCTGGCCTCCTATTTGTGGGCGGTGATCGGCATCGACGTGGGCAGCGGCAGCAACCGCTTCGACCGTGCCGCTGGCCAGGCCACCATCTCCCGGAGGGGATTTCGCCAGCGGATCGACGTGCAAATCCCCCTGCGGGACATCCAGGCGGTGAAGGTGGAAGTGAGGGACGGCCTCAACCCCCGCCGACGTCTGGCCCTCAAAGTGCAGGGCCGGCGCGATCTGCCGCTTACCCGGGTGGGCGAGCCCATGCCCCTCGCTGACCTGGAGCTCTCTGGCGCCCAGTTGGCCCGTTTTCTGGGCGTGCCCCTGGAGGGCGTATGAACCGATCCGGGTGGGTGCGATCCCTGCTGTTGGGCGGACTTTGTCTGGTGGCCAGTGGTGTGATCAACGGCTGCGCTGCCGAGAGCAATGCCTCGCGGCCGCTCGGTTGTGCAACCGCCAGTACCCCGTGTCTGAGCGGCAGCGCCACCGTGGCCATGGAAACCAGCAAGGGGGAGGTGCGCTTTGAGCTCGATGGTGCCGCTGCGCCCCTCACCGCGGGCAATTTCGTGGATCTGGTGCAGAAGGGCGCCTACAACGGCACCGTTTTCCACCGGGTGGTGCGCCAGCCTTCGCCTTTTGTGGTGCAGGGGGGTGACCCTCTCAGTGCCAATCCGATGACCTCGCCCAGCCAGTACGGCCAGGGAAGCTTTATCGAGAACGGCGAAGCGCGGCTGATTCCCCTGGAGATTCGCCTCAAGCAGGATCAGGCGCCTACCTACGGCCAGGAACTCACCACGCCCGGCATCACCCGCCAACTGTCGCTTGTGCACCAGCGGGGCGCCCTGGCTATGGCCCGATCAGCAGATCCGAATTCCGCCAGTGCCCAGTTCTATGTGGCCCTGCAGGCCCTCCCCGAGCTGGATGGCCGCTACGCCGTGTTTGGGCGGGTGAGTGAGGGCATGGAGGTGATCGACCGCATCGAGCAGGGCGATCGGATCGTCCGCGCCACCGTGGTGGAAGGCGGCAAGTTGGTGAAGGGTGCTGCTGCGACCTCGCCCGGAACCTGATCCCTGCCCGCGATGCGGTCCAACTCGGGTGGGTTAGGCCGGCACCCGCTTGTCTGAAGAGGTGACTTTCAGCCAGGCGGTGTTCACACCGGAGGCCCGCTCCAGGGCCACCCGGCCAGTGCGGGCGATTTCCAGGATGCCGTAGGGCTCCATCACCTGCTCGAGCGCCACCAGCTTGCCGGGGTCGCCCACCACTTCCAGGGTGAGCGCCTCATCGGCCACATCCACCACCTTGGCGCGGAACACCTGCACCAGTTCGAGGATCTCGCTGCGCTGGCGCGCCGGCGCCGCCACTTTGAGCAGCATCAGTTCGCGCTCCACGGCGGGGATCGTGGAGAGGTCGATGACGCCGAGCACGTTCACCAGCTTGTCCAGCTGCTTGGTCATCTGCTCGAGGGTGCGGTCGTCCCCCTCCACCACCATCGTGAGCCGCGAGACGCCGTTCTTCTCCGCCGGCCCCACCGCCAGACTTTCGATGTTGAACCCTCGCCTGGCGAACAGGCCGGAGATGCGGCTGAGCGCCCCGGATTCGTCTTCCACCAACACCGAGAGGGTGTGCTTCATGGCTGGGGACGGTCCGGAAGGAGCAACCCAGCCAAATTACCGGGCCAGGGAGGTGGGTTGGTCCGCTGGCAGTTGGCCCAGCCACTTCAGCAGGGTGCGATTGAAGGCCTCGGCGTCCTCGTCGTGGGGGCAGTGGCCGCAGTGTTCCAGCACGGCAAGAGGCAGGTCGGGCCGGTGGTTTCGGGCTTGGTCGGCCACCCGCATGGGAACCAGCTGGTCGCGGCCTCCCCAGATCAGCAGCATTGGCCGCTGCAGCCGACGGAGCAGGGCCGGTGCCGTGGCGCCGTGGGGGCGTAGGGCCATGGCGATGCTCATCGCCCGCAGGGCCCGCACGGCACCGGGCCGCCGGGCTGGCCTGGCAATCAGCCGGTGCAGCTCCTGATCGCCGATCACGGGCGTGGCGTACGCACTTTGGATGCCGAGGTCGAGCAGAGGGGAGTAAGCCAGCAGGGGCACCAGCAGTTCCAGGGGCAAGAGCCGACAGAGCAACTGCACCAGCCAGCGCTTGAGACGACGCCGCAGGGGGGGGCGGCGCGGGGCCCGTCCCCCCAGGTTCATCAGCAGGGTGGGATCGGGCAGAGGGGCTGCCACCACGGCCCGCACCCAGCGGGGAAAGAACACGGCGCAGCTCAGGGCCACCAGGCCGCCGAGGGAGTGGCCCACCAGCACGGCTGGCTGGCCGATCACCTGGGCCAAAAAGTCGTGCAGTTGGCGTGCCCAAAGCCGGTTGTCGAGCCACAGGGCCGGCTGGCTGGAGGCGCCGAAGCCGATCAGGTCCACCCCATACACACACCAGCCCGCTGCCGCCAGGACGGTGGCATTGCGGCGCCAGTGGCCGCTTGCCGCACCGAAGCCGTGCACCAGCAACAGCGGCGGGTGACTGGGATCGCCCAGGCAGCGCCAGTGGCAGTTCTGGCCGTGCCAGATCCAATGGCTGTGGCGCCCCCAGCCGGCACTCGCCTTGCCAGGCTGGGGTTGGCTGCTTTGCAACTGATTTCTCCTCATTCCAATCCTGCCGCTCACTATTGCGAAGGGGCGGTTGGCGTGCAGCCTGGGGGTGGCTTCTTTCGACCGGAATCTCGGCCGTCCCGTGATTTGGGTGTGCTGCTGGCCCGCCATCTGGCCGAGGCGGGCCCGCTGCGGGTGCTGGATGGGATGGCCGGTTGCGGTATCCGCGCCCTGCGCTACGGCCTTGAGGCGGGGGCCGGGGCGGTGTGGGCCAATGACGCCGATCCCGAGCGTTTGCCCTTGCTGCGGGCCAACCTGGCTCCCCTGCGCCAGGGCTCCTGCGCCCTGCGCCTGAGCAGTGGCACCGTCCAGAAACTGCTGGCGGGTTGCCTGCTGCGCGAGCAGCGCTTCGAGCTGGTGGACCTGGATGCCTTCGGCTGTCCGGTGGCCCTGTTGCCCCTGGCTTTGGAGGCGGTGGCCTTTGACGGTGTGCTCTACCTGGCCAGCACCGATGGCCGCTCGCCCACTGGCCACGACCGGGTGGCGGCGATCCGCCGGCTGGGGGCCGCTGCCCGGGCCCATCCCGCCAGCTGGGAATTGGCCCTGCGCCTACAGCTGGCCACGGTGGCCCGGGTGGCCTGGGCGATGGGCCGCGGCGTGGAGCCCCTGTTCAGTTTCAGTGAGGGACGTACCTTTCGCACGGCCATTCGCCTGCGCCGCCGTGCCATCGCCGGCGAGGAGCGCCAGTTGGGCCTGCTGGCCCACTGCCATGGCTGCGGCGACCAGCAGCTGCAATCGCTGTTGCGGTTGCGCGGTTGGGCAGCCTGCCTTTGTCCCGGCGAGCAGGCTCCGCCGTTGGCAGTCAGCGGCCCCCTCTGGATAGGAGCGTTGCAACATCCGCCCACGCTCGAGGCCATGGCGCGCCAGGCCGTGGGGGCGCCGCACAGCCTTGGGGCTCCTGGCGCCCGAATGCTGGCCGCCCTGCAGGCTGATCCCGGCGAACCGGCGCGCTGCTGGCCGCTGGCCGAGATTGGTCGCCGCCTGGGCGGTTCGCCGCCCAGGCTGGAGCGGTTGCTGGAGGGGCTGCGTCAGCGGGGACACCGGGCCACGGCCAGCGGCGTGATGCCAGCCCAGATCCGCAGTGATGCCCCCTGGCGGGAGGTGCTGGACACGGCCCGGGCCTTGCAGACCGAAAGGCACCAGGCCGCAACGGAAGCTCCGCAAGCTTCTGCTGCTAAATAGGAGGGCCCTCCATCCGTGCCAGCCCATGGCCTCCGAAATCTTCGGCACCGCAGCCCTGTTCTGGGTGCTGATCCCTGTCGGACTGCTGGGGGGCGCCCTGCTTCTCAAGTTCGCCGATGAGGACTGAGCCGCTCAACCCGCACCCATCGACCCGCTCTCGCTGGCGGCGAGCGCACCCCTAGGCTCAGGCGCGCTTGAGGGGTGAACATGCAGGTTCTGGTCGTCGGCGCCACGGGCACCCTCGGTCGTCAGATCGCCCGCCAGGCTCTCGATGCCGGGCACCATGTGCGTTGCATGGTGCGCTCGCCCCGCAAGGCGGCCTTCCTGCAGGAGTGGGGGTGTGAGCTCACCCGGGGCGATCTGCTCGAGCCCGACAGCCTCGATTACGCACTGGAGGGCCAGGAGGCGGTGATTGATGCCGCCACGGCCCGTGCCACTGATCCAGGCAGTGCTTACGAGATCGACTGGACCGGCAAGCAGAACCTCTTTGCTGCCTGTCTGCGGGTCGGCGTGAAGCGGGTGGTGTTTGTGTCCCTGCTGGATGCGGCCAAGCACCGCGACGTGCCGCTGATGGACATCAAAGCCTGCACCGAGCAATGGCTGGAAGCCTCTGATCTCGACTACACGATCCTGCGGGGTGTGGCCTTCATGCAGGGCCTGATCAGCCAGTTCGCTATCCCTGTGCTGGAGAGTCAGACGGTGTGGGTGAGTGGCACCCCCACCCCGATCGCCTACATGAATACCCAGGACATGGCCCGCTTCGCCGTGGCGGCCCTGGAGCGGCCCCAGACTGTGCGCCGGGCTTTCCCCGTTGTGGGGCCGCGGGCCTGGATCACCGGCGAGATCACCCAGCTCTGTGAGCGCTACACCGGCAAGGATGCGCGCCTGTTCCGAGTGCCGCCCGCCCTCCTGCAGCTGATGCGAGGGGTGACCAGTTTCTTTGAAGCCAGTCTGAATGTGGCCGAGCGCCTCGCCTTCGACCGGGTGATCGGCGGTGGCACCCGACTGGATGCTCCGATGGAGGAGAGCTACGCCGCCTTCGGCCTCGACCCGGCGGAGACCACCAGCCTGGAGGATTATCTGCGCGAGTACTACGACACGATCCTCAAGCGGCTGCGGGAGATGGAGGCCGACCTCGACAAGGACGCCAAGAAGAAGCTGCCCTTCTGAGTTGATGGGGGCGTTGTTGGCGGGGCGCTGCTGGCTGGATTGTTGGCGAACAGGCCCAGCCCCCGACGACCGCTCCTGGTGCATCTGTACTATTTTAACTGAGTTCGCCCTCGGGAGCGGAGTGGATGTCGGTCGCGCAAATCAAGAACCTGCAGCGTCGCCTGGCCAACCTGGAGAGCGAGGCCTGCGATGAGCTCACCCGGGCCTGCGGCCATGAGCTCTGGCAAAGCCTTGGTTTTGACGCCCTCGATAGTCTGGAGGACCCGGACAGACGGGCCCGGGCCAATTACTACTACGGGCAACTGCAGACCGTGCGTGAGCTGCGCGATGGCTTGGGTTGAGTGGGCCAGGCCCCCCTACCCGCCGCCGCCGTCCCGGCCCGATTTCCCGCCACCGGCTCGGCCGCCCCGACCGGGTGAATGGCGGCCCAGCACCTGCCGCAGCCGTTCATCCTCACCGGCGGATGCCTGTCGCCACTGGCCTGGAGCTAGTCGCCTGAGATCGAGGGGGGGCTGGCCGTCCATCAGGTCGATCGCCATGCGGATCAGACGCAGGGTGGGGTAACCCACAGCCGCGGTCATCCGCCGCACCTGGCGGTTGCGTCCCTCCCGCAGCTCCAGTTCCAGCCAGCTGGTGGGCACCTGCAGGCGGTGGCGGATGGGTGGATGGCGGTCGGGTAATGCGGCGGCCTCAAGTTCGGCGACGGGAAGCGCCCTGGCGCGGGCTGGGCGAGTGCGCTCCCCCTGCACCATCACCCCTGAACGCAGCTGGCTGATCGCTGCCTCGGCGTGAGCGTCGCCAGCCGACAGGTCGCCCTCCACCTGCACCCAGTAGCGCCGCCAGTGTCCGAAGGCTGGATCGGTGAGGCACTGTTGCAGGCGACCCTGGTCGGTAAGCAGCAGCAGGCCCTCGCTGTCGGCATCCAGCCGACCGGCGGCGTACACGCCCGGACGGTCGATGTAATCGGCCAGACAGCCCCAGCGGCTACCGGTTTCCGGAGTGAATTGGCTCAGCACCCCGTAGGGCTTATGGAACAGGAGGGTGGTCAGAGCCGCTCTCCGCTCAGGACTGGCGTGCCTTCCAAAGGTTGACCACCCCGATCGAGATCAGCAGCAGGCCCAGATCGATCGACAGGGGAGGAAACACCATCAGCTTCTGGGCGCAGAGGCCAGACCCTATCGCTCGACTGCCTGAATCGCCAAACAAGCAGGGGCAGGGCGACGCTTAAACTAAAAGCTCAACTCTTTTCCGGTTTGAGCCCCCCTGCATGATTGAGACCTCTGGTGTGATCGAAAAGGAGCAGGGCAACGGGTTCTACCTGGTGACCCTCGAGCAGCCTGCCGGTCACCAGTGCCTCTGCCGTGCGGCCGGCAAGCTCACCAAGTTCCGGATCAAGCTGCTTGCCGGCGACAAGGTTCTGGTTGAGATCAGCCCCTACGACCTCACGCGGGGCCGGATCACCTACCGGGAGCGCAACGCCGGGGCCGCCGGTCCCCGTCCTGGCGGCAATCGCCCTGGCGGTCCGAGACGGCGTTGAGCAGGCCCTTTGCCGCAA
>JBIKUY010000086.1:0-7056 GCA_044347355.1 Prochlorococcaceae cyanobacterium
CGACCCTTGAAGGTGCCGTCGGGATAGCCAGCCACGCAGCCGTAGCGGTCCACCAGGTTGGACAGGGCCTGGAAGGCCCAGTCGGTGGGGCGAACGTCGGAGAACTGGTTCATGCTGGTGACCTGATCGCTGGCTAGCGAGGCGGGGCTGAACAGCAGCAGCTGCAACACCAGGCTGGGCACTGGCTTCATCGGAGGCTCGCGAGCTTCAGGGCATCAAGCTTGGATTTCACGATCGAATAATAACGAGAATCGTTCTCGTTATTATGCCAGTCCTTGTCCGTCGATCGGCCAACGCAGGGGAAGCGGACCGATGATTCATCCCGGACCAATCGGGATCCTGATGGTCAGACGACGCTGAGGCAGTAAGCGAGGGCTTGTAATAAGTGATGATTCACTATTCTGGGCATGCTGTCCCAGACGGAACAGTGTGCAGTCGGGATCATAGCCAAGCTGGGATATCTTTGAATGCGGCGATCTCTGTCTTGTCCCAGCAGAAATTATACAGTAACCAAGACCTACTCATGCGGTTTGTGACGGGTCTTGTCATTGACGCCAGTCCTGGCAACGGTAGCTTAGTGATTGCTAAATCAGTAATCCCTAATGATTACCTGGCTTTGAAATTTGATTTCGTTCATTCGATGGACGTTGCGCAGCCGAGGGGGAGCAGCTGCTTTCCCTGGAGTTACGAGATCCATTAAAGGGAGTTCAGAAAAGCCTGTTCATTCTGTAATCTGCCAAAGAGATGGTGAGATAAATCGATAAGCTCCTTGTCGCGAAAGAGCTGGCGGAATTCGTCGTCATTGGCTAAGCTTATCCATCGGCTATTGAGCTGGTTTGTGTCTAACTTTGGAACCATGCGGGATCTGAGATAACTGGGAATATGGCGAATGTTGGCTGGATCAAGCGCCTTTTTCCATTTCATGGAAGCGTCACGCAAGGTGGCGCGCAATGGGAATCGCTTTTTGACTGTAAAAGAGCTTCCCCCACCATAGGTGGAGATTGAATCGAGGGTGTTGTTTCTATAGGTTCCCATCAGATGGCGTGATATCTCTCTGCGGTAGCTATCGGATTCCATCCATTGATTGTAGAGGATAATGATATGGTCGACTTCGGGCTGGGATTGTAAAGAGATTGCTTTATTGGCAATCTGCTTCCAGTTCTCTTTGATTAGGTCCATGTTGGAGACACCCCCAAGGGCTCCGCGCTTCCTGATCAAGGCAATACGACTCGCAAAGCAATTGAATGGGTCACGGAGTATCCCCGTTGTGAAGTGATAGCGATGGCCAAGAAGATTGCTGCTTACAGCCTGATGATTCGCGGCATCGAAGAGGGTATCGAGCAAGCTGCCGTTTCCTGATTCCAGTGAAGCGCGATCTTCGTAGGAATAGATGAGCAAGTGCTTGTTAAGCTGGCGCAGGGCTTCGGTTGGAAGCTGTTCGGGGATGTTTTTGAGTTCAATCTGAACAAAGTCTCGATAGGGATCGGAGGCGCCAAGTGTGATGTTGTTAAGGAAGCAGATGGATTGATCGGGAAACTGTTGCTGTATCCAGTTGATGATCGCGTGATTCCCGCTTCTCATCAGGCCGTAGGCTCGGATGACAATGTTTGTGATGATGTCCGATTCGTTAATCATTTTCTGTTACCGAGTATTGCTTCGCATGAGGCTTCGTTCCTTGCGATTGCTTGCATGAATTGACCCTCACTTTATCATGTTTTCAATGCGTTGTCTTTCTGATCCGGCGCCATTGCGCAAGGCTGGTCGCGCAATGGTCATTTCAGGCCGAGCTTCGCGCTGCATCGTTTCTCCAATCGCTCCTCCAGTCACGGGTTGGCCCATGCCTCAGGTTGCATCCCTTGGTGTTGCGTGCGGATCGACTCTGTGATCACTGCCCATTGCAGGCGCCCGTATCGATACCGTTGCCTGAAGCATCGCCCAAGACTGTGACCAGCCCTGGTGCCTGTCTGGCATTTGCAAGGCATCAGCTGGTTGCGATCAATTGGGTCCGTCAGTCCTCGGGCTTGTCCACCGCCGCACAGACGTGCGCATTGGGCCGCTCACCGAAGCTGTGTCGATCGCCGGATGACATTGGATGCTCCTGGCCCTGCCTCTAAGGAAACTCTGGGTACCAGGCAGTTGAGCAACATTCAAGGCCCGAAAGTGCTGGGTTTTACTTCCTCAGCTTATCAGGGGCTGTTCAGACGACTCTTCGTGCTCGATTTAGTCGCCTATTTGGCTCATTGGGTTCCCGACTTGGGTCTATTTTGGCACACTGCTCCTCTGTTTCCGGCGTTGCCAGCATCTTTAGCTTGCCGTGGTTCTTGGCCATGCTGCGTAGTCGTGTTTTTTGAAAGCCAAACTGCTGCTTGATCACTCGGAAGGGGGCGCATCCCCGCCCGAATCTTGGTTGTCCTGTCTGCCATTTCTGGTCAGCATCGCCATAGGGAACTCCCTTATCGCCATGGAGCAGTTTGGCTGCTGGCGTGAGCTCTCATGCACGTCGGCAGCGGTGGTGACGACCGAGTGGATCAGGCCTGAGTCCTGATCCACGCCCAGATGAACCTTCTTCCCGAATGACCACTGATGGCCCTCCCTGGTCTGGTGCCGCTCCTGGTCATGCTTCCCTGCCTGGTTCTTGGTGGAACGGGGCGCTGGGATCCAGGTGGCATCCGCAATCGTGCCCTGGCGCATCGTCATGCCTCGTTCGCTCAGCTTAATTTTGACCGTTTCAAAGATCTGCTCGCCCAGTCCATGGTTCTCCAGCAGGTGGCGGAAGGTGAGGATCGTCGTCCCATCCTGGATGCGGTTGCTGATTTAATCGATGCCAGCAAAGCCGCGCATGGTGTGGAGCTCAATCAAGACCTCTTCGATTGGAGTTCTCCTGAAGTTCGGTCAAGCAACTTGTTACCTTGTTCTCCCGTAGAAGGGTCTCTCCAGCCAGGAATCACGGTCCGTGTAACACACCTATCGAGCTGGGCCAGGCGAGTTAGGAGCAGCTTCCCCAGGGGCGAGGCCGCCATTGGCCGGGTTACGGCTCGATCCCCGACCACCTGTCCAGCTGCCATTGCCCTTCGGCCTTTTCCGCCACCAGCGGCGTGAGGGTGAGCCGCAGCGGGCTGCCGGCTGCCACGTCGACGCGCAGGGCCGAGTAGGCGCGCCGCAGATTGGCGCCCCGGCCGCTACGGCCGAGAAACAGGCGCGAGCGGGCCACCACGCGATCGGCTCCGGAGGGTCCCTCCCGCAGCTCGGGCCCCTCCGGCCGCTGGCGGCGCAGGCTGTAGCCGCTGCCGCCACAGATGGCCCAGGGAATGCCGGAATCACCGTGGCCGGTGTCGCCGGTGCGGAGCAGCTCCAGGCAGTGGGCGTGGCCGCTGAACGCCAGATCGAGCAGGGGCCGGCCGGCCGGCAGGTTGCCCAGGCAGGCGGCGACGCGATCCAGCACGCGGCGCAACTGGGTGCGCACCGCCAGGGTCTGGCCCTGGTCCCACTTGCTCACTTCGGTGACGTAGGGCGGATGGTGCAACACCAGCAGCCGGCCCCGCACGGCCGGGTTGCGCCAGGAGCTGATCAGGGCCTGGGCGAACCACTCGAGCTGGTCCTCGTCCACCACCTGGGGGCCGCTGGCTAATTGCTTATCGATGTCGCGGATCTGTTCATCGAGCTGCTCGGCCATGGCGGCCCGGTCGTCGCGGGCGTCCTCGTCGGCGGTGATGGGTCCCAGGGACCGCAGCAGCGCCGCCCGTTCGGCGATGAGCCGCTGGCGACGACGGCTCAGCCGCCCGTCGCCGCTGGCGGCCCGAGGCGGCTGGTTGAAGGTGTTGGAGTCGAGGGCGAACACATCCACCCCGGCCCAGCGGAAGGTGTAGTGGCGGTGGGGCAGGCGGGTGAAGTGGCCGGGGCGGTAGAGCAGGCAGGCGCTGCCATCCACCGTGGCGGTGCGGGTGCGGGCCAGGTGGGCGTCGAGTTGGGCTTCGGGTACGTCGGCGAGCACATCCAGGAAGGCGCGAGCCCAGCCCCGGCCCACGAAGGACCCGTGCCAGCCCACGTCGAGCTCCAGCCAGGAACGCAACAGCCGGCGCGGTGCCGCCGTCAGCCCCGCAAGCAGACCAAGCGGCACCGGCAGGTCGTAGTAGTCGTGGTTGCCGGGCACCGGCAGGAACGGCACCCTGAACACGAGCTGGTCGTAGCGGAGCTTGCGCCAGGTTTCGCCGCCCACGATCCATTCGCGGTAGGGGCGGATGAAGTTGTCGGGGTATTGCTCGCTGGAGCCCACCTGGTACACGACATCGCCGCTATGGAGCAGGAAGCGGGCATCGCCGCCATGGGCGAGCAGCTGCTCGGCCACCCGGCGCTGGGGGCTGTCACGTCGATGCAGCCCGGTGCCGCTGTCCCCCAGTACGAGGAAGGCGAAGGCCTCGGGCGATTGGGGATCCCCCTCGATCGCCAGACGGCAGGGGTCGATGCCACGGCTGGCAATCGCCGGATGGCCCCAGCGCACCCGCTCGGCCATGCGACGCACCTTGGTGGCGATGCCGGCATCGGAGGCCAGGTTCACGGTGGCGGCAGCGGCGCGAACACCGTGAGCGCGCCGGGTAGGCAGGTGAAGGTCACCGGGTCGGCTTCGACCATCTCGCCGTCGATGACCAGTCGCTGGGGTGGGTGGGTGCTGATCCTGATGCGGCGGGCCCGTAGACAGAGAAGATCAGGGTGGTTGGCGGGCGACTGCACCACGGCGGAGGTGAGCAGGGAGGCCAGGGCGTTCAGGCCTTGCAGGCGGGTGGCGGGCGAGGCGATGGTCACCTCCAGCAGGCCGTCGTCAGGAATCACCTGCCCGAAGCCTTGGGCGAGCACGGAGGTGGCGGGGGCCACATTGGCCACGGTGATGGCGGCGGCCTGCACTTCTGTGACGGCGCCATCGATCTCGATGCGGGCCTGAAACGGCTGCTGGGTCGCCAACTGCTGGGCGCCGGCCAGCACGTAGGCAAGCGGGCCCAACATGGTTTTGAGTTCACGGGTGGCGCGATCCACCATTCCGGCCTCGAAACCCACGCCGGCCAGGAGCGTCATCGGCACGTCGTTGCAGCGGGCGGCGTCCACCACATGGGTGTGGCCGGCGAGGATCGTGTCGCAGGCGCTAACCAGGCTGGTGGGGATGCCCAGGGCCGAGGCGAAGGCGTTGGCGGTGCCGCGGGGGATCACACCGAGGGGAATGCCGGTGCCGGCCACCGCCCCCGCCACGGCCGACACGGTGCCGTCCCCGCCGCAGGCCACGATCATCACGTTGCCGACCTCGCCGGCCGGCCTGGCCTGTAGCAGTTTCACCAGCTCGCGACTCTGTTCGGCCGGATCGCTGTCGGCCCGGGTGAGCAGCACGGTGACCAGGAGCTGGGGTTCGAGGATCGAGCGGATCAGGGCCAGATCGGCATTGGGGTCCCCCTGGCCTGCCACGGGATTGAAGAGCAGATAGGCCGCCCGCCCATGGGAGAGACCCCGCAAGGCCAGGTCGGCGGTGGCGATGTTGAGGGCCAGGGGCACAGCGGCGAGCTCGCAGGCCCGGATGAGCAGGCGCACGTCGGGCGAGCTGTCTGGGGACGCCTGGGGGTCGAGGCAGGCCACCACCAGGGCCACGTCGCCGGCGAGCACCCGGTTGGCCAACTGGATGTCGCCGCCGGTGTCGAGTGCCTCAAGCACTGTGCAGGGCCGCAGGGTGGTGCGTGGGGAGTCTTGAAGCCGCCAGGCCAGCTCGGCGGTGACGATCAGCGGAATACCGGCTAGCGCGAGGGCCTGACGGTCGAGCCAGTCGAGTAGGGGCTCAAGGCGCGACTCACTCGCCAGCAGCGCCAGGAACTGGGCCATTGTCCAACTTTACGCGGGCTCTGCAGCTGGTGATGGGGCGTCTTGTTGAGAATGTGCGGTGATCAGCAGTCGCTGGCAGTGGCCAGCAGCAGCGGTCGAGCGTGATCCCTTTTGCCTCAGCCCTGGGATTTCAGGCGCTCCGGCATCAGTTCACTGGGATCATGGAAAAAGCTGTTGCCGGATTGGTTGGCAACAGCTTGTTTTCTGGGGAGCCAACTGGAAGATCGTTGGCATCGGATCTATTCTGCGCAAGCTGACATGAGGGAGTGCATTGACTGCACCTGGCCCGGGGCTAGATCAAAACTCAGGTCACCGGCTGAACTCGGTACCGTAATCTGCATGGCCATACCATCACTTGGAATTGGATTGAGGCATCCTGCGTCGTACTGGGCTGAACCCGAAGGGATTGCACCCCTTGAATTAACTAGTAGTTCTTGGCTGAGATTGGCGAGGCTCCAAGACTGTTGATCACCATCTGTGAGCACCAAAGGACGCGCATGATCCAGCTTGAGAGGGGATGACTCGGCATTCAGTCTTAGTCTTAGACCCGACGGAGAGTTGATGTCGGAGCGCTCAAAGAGCATTGCCCCTAGCTTATGTCCTGAACCATCGTCGAGAAACCAGTTTCCTGTTGTCTCTGTTGCCGAAGCGGTTGATGGGGCGATTAGCGGGGCGAGAACAAGAAGTCCAGCGGCCACGATGCCGACGAATCCAATGGAAAGACTGCGACGAATGTGCCGCACCCAATCATGATTTAAGAACTGAAGAGATAATCGCATGACATCGTTCTTTCTGGTGCTTTTTCAAGCTAGAGACGCTGGTCGAATCGGTTGATGCGGGAACCACTCCCTGAATGGAAAGTTGGGCTCGCTATCATCACAACTTTTGCCACCAAGAGTTGATCCGCCAACTGCAGGCAGTCTTCCAGCCTTCGATGGGCGGATTGTTTGGAGCTGACCGGGCCCCTTGTTCTTCAAGGGCCAAGTGGCATCTCAACCGAGGGCCATGACGCCATCGCGCCGTTGCAGCTTCGGCCCGGAGCTGGATTGCAAGGACTGGGGCAGTGAGGCTACTGGCAGCACCTGCAGGCGGTTCAGCTCAACGGTGGTCTCCACCAGCTGCCGCTGGTCGCGGAACAGGTCGAGCACGGTCACGGTCTGGACCGGCGCCAGCTCGCTGTGCAGCAGGCGCCGCGGTCCG
>JBIKUY010000147.1:0-5445 GCA_044347355.1 Prochlorococcaceae cyanobacterium
GGGGGCTTGCTGGCATTTAGATCACAAATGGCTCCTTTGCCTAGGGGAAAGGGATCAATAAAATCCCTTAAGGCTCCCTTCCCTCTTGCTAGCTGACGCCCTAATTCCTCAGCCCCCCAGCGCCCCGCCCAGCTTCTCGGCCACGGTGTTCACGTCCTTGTCGCCGCGGCCGGAGAGGTTCACCACCAACTCCGTGCCGGGGGCCAGGGTGGGGCAGAGCTTCTCCAGCCAGGCGAAGGCGTGGGCCGTCTCCAGGGCGGGGATGATGCCCTCCAGGCGGCAGAGCTGCTGCAGGGCGTCGAGGGCCTCGGCGTCGGTGACGGCGCCGTACTCGGCCCGGCCGATGCCCTTGAGATAGCTGTGCTCGGGGCCCACACCCGGGTAGTCGAGGCCGGCGCTGATCGAGTGGGCCTCCTGCACCTGGCCCTCGTCGTCCTGCAGCAGCAGGCTCATGGCGCCGTGCAGCACTCCCACCCGGCCCTCGGTGATCGTGGCGGCATGGCGGCCGCTGGCCACCCCCTCGCCGGCCGCCTCCACGCCGATCAGGCGAACGGAGGTGTCTTCCACGAAGGGATGGAAGAGGCCCATGGCATTGGAGCCGCCGCCGACGCAGGCCACGAGCACGTCGGGCAGGCGCCCGAAGGCCTCCTGGCACTGCTGCTTGGCCTCGAGACCGATGCAGGCATGGAAGTCGCGCACCAGCATCGGGTAGGGGTGGGGGCCGGCCACCGAACCCAGGATGTAGTGGGTGGTCTCCACGTTGGTCACCCAGTCGCGGATCGCCTCGCTGGTGGCGTCCTTGAGGGTGGCGCTGCCGGCGGTGACCGGCTGCACGGTGGCCCCCAGCAGGCGCATGCGGAACACGTTGAGGGCCTGGCGGCGCATGTCCTCGGCGCCCATGTAGATCACGCACTCCAGGCCGAAGCGGGCGCACACGGTGGCGGTGGCCACGCCGTGCTGGCCGGCGCCGGTTTCGGCGATGATCCGCTGCTTGCCCATCCGCAGGGCGAGCAGGGCCTGGCCGAGGGCGTTGTTGATCTTGTGGGCGCCGGTGTGGTTGAGGTCTTCGCGCTTCAGCCAGATGCGTGGGCCGCCCTCAGGGCGGGCGTAATGCTCGGTGAGCCGCTCGGCCTCATAGAGCGGCGAAGGCCGGCCCACGTAGGTGCGCAGCAGGTGGTTGAGCCGCTCGCTGAAGGCGGGATCGGCCCAGGCCTCGGCGGCGGCGGCCTCCAGCTCGGCCAGGGCCGGCATCAGGGTTTCCGGCACGTACTGGCCGCCGTAGGGCCCGAAGCGGCCGAGGGGGTCGGGGCGCACCTCTGGGGAGAGGGAGGCGGGGGGAACGGTGGCAGTCACCGGCGGCGGTATGCAGTGGGGGCAGCCTAGGGAGCGAGACGTCGCAGCACCCGGGCCATCAGCCCCCGCCAGGGCGGGGGAAGGCTGCCAGCTGATCGAGTGCTTTGCAGCAGCTGGCGATTGCGACAGCCAAAAAAGAAAAGAACGGCCAGCGAAGATCAGGCCGCAACTGGCAATCCTTGCTACCACCCAGGTAATCACCTTCGCCTGCCATGCCCCCTGAGCTCACCCCCGCCGAGCAGCTGATGGCGATGGCCAGCGGCGCCTGGGTGACCCAGATGATCCATGTGGCCGCCGAGCTGGGCGTGGCCGATGCCCTGGCGGCCGGGGAGCGCGACTGCGAGGCGCTGGCGACCGCCTGCGGCGCCGATGCCGATGCCCTGTTCCGGCTGTTGCGGGGCCTGGCCAGCCTGGGCATCTTTGAGGAGACGGCGCCGCACCGCTTCGCGCTCACACCGCTGGCGGAACTGCTGAGCAGCGATCACCCCCAGTCGCTGCGCCAGTTCGCCCGCATGCTGGGCGATGAGCATTACCTGGGCTGGGCCGACCTGCTGCACAGCGTGCAGACCGGCGACAGCGCCTTCCGCCACCGCTACGGCTGCTCGGTGTTTGAGTGGTACGCCCAGAACCCACGCCGCGGCGCCATCTTCGATGGGGCGATGGGCGATTTCTCCCGGCCGGAAACCGAAGCGGTGCTGGCGGCCTACGACTTCAGCCCCATCGGCCACCTGGTGGATGTGGGCGGTGGTCAGGGCCAGCTGCTGATGGCGGTGCTGCGCGCCCACCCGCACCTGCGCGGCAGCGTGTTCGACCAACCGCACGTGGTGGCGCCGGTGGCGGTGCCCGCCGACCTGGCCGGCCGCCTGCACTTCAGCGGCGGCGATTTCTTCGCCACCGCCCCGGCCGGCGCCGATGCCTACCTGCTCAAGCACATCCTCCACGACTGGGACGATGGCGCCTGCCGCACGATCCTGCGCCACATCCGCGCCGCCATGGCCCCGGGCGCCCGGGTGCTGATCCTCGAGCAGGTGATTCCCCCCGGCAATGGCCCCTTCCCGGGCAAGCTGCTCGACCTGAACATGCTGGTGATGACCGAGGGCGGCCGGGAGCGCACGCCCGCCGCATACGCCCAGCTGCTGGAGAGCGCCGGGCTGCGGCTGGAGCGGATCGTGCCCACCGCCTCCGCGGTCAGCGTGGTGGAGGCCGTGGCGAGCTGAGCGGCAGGCCCCTGGCACAACGAGCGGCCAGAATCAGGCTCTGTGCGGGGATGGCGGCGATGGCCAGGAAGGGCGGCTGGCAGGAATTCGCCCGGCCCGAGAGCACGGCCCGCCCTGGGGCGGCGGCGACAGGAGCGATCCCAGGGGCCCCAGCCACCGCCCGGGCCCAGCAGCGGGTGCGGGTGCAGCGCACCAAGGCGGGGAAGGGGGGCAAGCTGGTGACCGCCATCACCGGGCTGGAGCTGTCCGAGGCGGAGCTCAAAGCCCTTCTCAAACAGCTCAAGGCCAGCTCCGGCACCGGCGGCACCCTGAAGGAGGGCGTGATCGAGCTGCAGGGTGACCAGGTGGCGGCAGCGCTGGCGGCCCTGGAGCAGGCGGGCTTCCGGCCCAAACAGGCGGGTGGCTGAGGGCTGGGGCAGTCGGGGCAGGCGGGCACATCTGGCCGAAGCCCTCAAACGCCCTAAAACTCAACCAATTGGTGGATCAGATCGACTGCGAACAGTTCATCGCCACCCAACAAAGATCAACTCAACAACGACAGCGACTTCAGCCGCTTCCCGGGCCTGCGCTGGACCAATCCCCTGAATCACGCTCCAATCCCATGAACAACGCAAGCCAGGGTGCCGCTCCACACCGCCGGCCCCTTCCCACCACGGGTGCGCTCACAGGCGTGCTGGAGGGGCTGGCCTTCTTCCGTGACGGCGACTTCGCCCAGCGGCGCTTTGATCGCCTTGGCAACGTTTATCAGACGCGGCTCCTGGGCCAGCCCCTGGTGTTCATCCGCGGCGGCGCCGCGATCAGCGACCTGCTGGCCCAACCGGAGGCCAGTGAGGGCTGGTGGCCGGCCAGCGTGAAGCAGCTGTTGGGTAGCCGCTCGCTGGCCAATCGCAACGGCGCCGACCACCGGGCGCGAAGGCGGGTGGTGGGACAGCTCTTCTCAACGGCGGCCCTGCGTCGCTACAGCCCCGGCATCGCAACCCTGGTGGACGAGCTGGCGGCCGATCTGGCGGCAGCCCCGGCACCGATGCCGCTGGTGGGGCGGTTGCGGCGCTTTGCGTTCACGGTGATCGCCGGGGTGGTGCTGGGACTGGAAGGAGCGGATCGCGACGCCCTGTTCGCCGATTTCGAGATCTGGACGCGGGCGCTGTTCTCGATCCCCGTGGCGATCCCAGGCAGCCCGTTTGCGCGGGCACTGCAGGCGAGGGCACGGCTGCTGGCGCGGCTACGCCAGGTGCTGCAGCAGGCGGCGACGGGACTGCCCTTGGCAGGCGCACTGGATCTGCTCACCGGCGGGCTGGATGAGGCGGGTCTGCCCCTCGATGACGACGACCTGGTGGAGCAACTGCTGCTGTTGCTGTTCGCCGGCTATGAGACCACGGCATCGTCGCTGAGCTGCCTGATGGCGGCCCTGCTGCAGCACGACGACGTGCTGGCCTGGCTGCTGGAGGAGCTGGAGGCCCTGCCCTGGCCACCGCCGCCCGAGCAGCCCACTCCCCGGCTGACGGCGGTGGTGCAGGAGGTGATGCGACTGAATCCGCCAGTCGGGGGCTTCTTCCGGCGCACCACCCGGGAGCTGGTGCTCGATGGCGTGGCTGTGCCGGCAGGACGGGTGGTGCAGGTGGCACTGGCCGCCTCCAACCGCTACCGCCCAGAGGGGGGAGAGAGCACTGCGGGTGCAGACGACCTGGAGCGCTTCCGGCCAGAGCGGCATCTGGGCGAGGGTAGTGGGCTCACACTGCTGCCATTCGGAGTTGGCGAGCGGGTGTGCCTGGGCAAAGCGCTGGCGGAACTGGAGATCCGGCTGATGGCGGTGGGCCTGCTCAAGCAGGTGCGGCTGCAGCTAACACCACACCAAGACCTGAGCCTGCAGCGCATACCCAGCCCCAGCCCCCGTGGAGGCCTCCTAGTAGAAGCCTCGCATTACCGAGCCATTAGCTGAATCGATAGAGATTCAGAGTCAATTCACTTGGACACAACCCGAATTGAGTTGACACGCCGCCGCAGCCGACGGCTCGCTCCAAAGGCAGCTCCGAATCCAAGCAATGGAAGTGGGCCAGGCACGCGCTGGACCTCTACCGTCGAAGTACTGAAGGAGCTGATTTCAATTCCAATTAAACCCAGAATACCTTCATTATATCCAGAAATAGAATAATCCGACAGACCATCTCCAGGAGAATTGTTTACGCCTGTACCGATAAATGAAATGGTGTCCAGGAGGAATTCCGAGGTTGGGAAGAGCAAATTATTTAAGGCAGTCCGATGGGTAATCGTGAGCAGACCATCACCTACGGCAATAGAGCTACCACAAGGCCCAAGAAAAATACAATTATCTGAAATGACACCAGGAACGTCCAAACTGGAGCCCGTATACTGAAGTTCCTTTGGGTCAAAAGAAACTTGATATTCGATAAAACGGGTTGGCCTGGGAGTAGCACCTACAAAGGGGAGATCGATAAAATCATCTAAATTATCAAAAAAGTTGGAGAAAGTGATCTCCTTACCCGGCTCAAGCAAAATATCAAGAATCTCATCTGAATCCAGCTGAGCCCCTTCAGGCTCGAAGCGCATGCTCGCCGCTTGCGAAGGCGAAGCCAAAGCAGCTGTAATGGCGAAGCCAGAAAGGCAAGCGAGAATTTTATTGTTCATAAGGTTTAAGCAATGGGCGTAAAGTAAAGCCCAAAAAAATCCCGGATCGTCGAATGGACACTTCATTGGGTGGCCACCTCAGCCACGCCAAACAGCATCATGTTGTCAGCACTCAATCTCAAACAATCAACGATGCCTCAATGTGTTCCATCCATTCCTGCACCTGGGTTACAACCCCACTCACGCATCATCATTGATCAAGCCTGAGCTGCCAAAGAAAAGCAGCGGT